>JAPOZF010000268.1 GCA_026706165.1 Gemmatimonadota bacterium | reverse complement strand
ACCCGCAGCCCGGCGCTGCTGATGTAGTTGAGCTCGCCGCAGTCGACCACGAGGCCTGTGGCCCCCTGGTCGATGATGGCGCTCAGCTCTTCTTCGAAACTCTTGGCATTGGCCGAATCAACGCGGCCATTCACTGCGGCGACTGCGGTGCTTCCGGAAAAGCTCGTGTCGACGTTCATGCATTGTCCTCCGGGTGCGCCTCCATGGGCTGCACGAGGTTCAATCGGTTGTACCCGTCCACCCGCTCATAGGAAAGCGTGTGAACGAATGCCTTTGTGAGATGGATGCCGAGGCCGCCGATGGGGCGGCCAGAGGCGGGAAGGGTCAAATCCGGCTCGTCGGCCTCATGGAGCGGGTCGAAGGGCCGGCCGTTGTCCTGGACGACCACCTCAAGGCGGGTGTCGTCCAGGTCGAAGTTGACCTTGATGACCGGATCGGGAGCGCCGTCCTCGAAGGCGTAGGAGATCACGTTGGTCAGAATCTCGTCAAGCGCAAGCTGGAATCCGAAAATCGTTCTGTCCGGCAACCCATGCTCGGCTCCGAAGCGCTCGAACTGCTCGGCAACCCGCCTGGGCTCTTCGGGGTCGAGCCTGACATCCAACTCGAGATTTGCGTCCACTGCCTCGCTCCTCATGGACCAGGAAGCCGACTCGTCGGCCATTCGACCGGTTCGCTTACGAAAGATACAAAATGGCCAATCCCGTGCACACGTGAAAGTCGAGAAAACCCGGTGAAAAAGCCGGGCCGGGAAACAATCATCGCAGTACCTTCAGTAAATCACAACCTTGAGGGAGGAAACATGCTGCCGATCGTCGATACCCATCAGCACCTTTGGGACCTGGACCGCTTCTCGCTGCCCTGGCTCGACGGGGAGGGTACCGGGCCGTTGCAGGGGAATCACCTCGTCGGCGACTATCTCGCCGCTGCCGGGGGGACCGGCATCGACCGGACCATCTACATGGAGGTCGACCTCGACCCGGACCAGAGGCCAGCCGAGGCGGATTTCGCCATCGGCCTGTGCGCCGCCGGGGACAACCCGGTCGCCGGGGCGGTGATCTCCGGGAGCCCGGGGGGGGAGGGGTTCCGCGGCTACATCGACCGCTACAGGGGAAACGGGTTCGTCAAGGGAATCAGGCAGGTGCTGCACGTTCCGGCCGCCGGACCCGGGCGCTGCCTGCGGGAGGGATTCGTCAGCGACATCCGCTACCTCGGCGAGTCCGGCCTGAGCTTCGATCTGTGCATGAGGCCGTCCGAGCTGGGGGATGCCGTCGGTCTGGTGGACCGGTGTCCGGACACCCGCTTCATTCTCGACCACTGCGGCAACGCCGACCCGGGCGTCGTCAACGGCGCCGCCGGGTACGACCCGGCCAACCCCTTCAGCCACACCAGGGAGCAGTGGCTCAGCGATATCGCGGCGCTGGGGGAACGGGAGCACGTCGTCTGCAAGATCTCCGGTATCGTCGCCCGCGCCCCCGCCGGATGGAGCGCCGCCACCCTGGCGCCGGCCGTCGATCACTGCCTGGACTGCTTCGGGCCGGAGCGGGTGGTGTTCGGCGGCGACTGGCCGGTCTGCAACCTCGGGGCGGACCTCGGCGCCTGGACCGCCTCCCTGAGAGAGATCGTCTCCGCACGGCCCCGGGAAGAGCAGGCAAAGCTGTTCGCCGGCAACGCCGAGCGGGTTTACGGGCTGGAGTGAGAGCATGGACCCTTTCGAAAAGGTGGAGATCGGCGACACGGGGGTGTCGGTGACGCGCCTGGGCCTCGGCGGCGCGCCCCTGGGAGGGATGGTCCTGGCCGACGGGATTTACCAGGGCTGCGGGTACGCAGAGGCCCTGGAAATCATCCGCCGCGCCTGGGAGATGGGTGTGCGCTATTTCGACACCGCCCCCCTGTACGGCGAGGGGCGCAGCGAAGTCCGCTGCGGGCGGGTGCTGGCGCAGCTTCCCCGGGGGTCGTTCGCCGTGTCGACCAAGGGCGGGCGTCTGCTGCGGCCCGACCCCGAAAACCCGCAGCCCTGGAGCGAGGAGGAGATTCCGCGCTGTACCTGCGATTTCGACTTCAGCGCCGAAGGCCTGCGGGCTTCCCTCGGTTCGAGCCTGGAAAGGCTGGGGTTGGACGGGGTCGACATCTTCTTCGTCCACGACAGCGACTTCAAGGGGCAGCACGCCGACGAGGTCTTCGTCGAGGCCCTTCAGACCGCCGTCGAGCTGCGGGCGAGCGGCGCGGTCAGGGCGGTCGGCATGGGGATGAACGAGTGGGAGCGGACGGCGCGGATGGTCGCGAGGTTCGACCTCGACTGCGTCCTCCTGGCCGGGCGCTACACCCTGCTCGACCAGTCCGCCCTGCCGGAGCTGCTGCCGCAGTGCGTGGAGCGCGGCGTCAGGCTGGTAATCGGCGGGCCCTACAACAGCGGCATCCTCGCCGGGGACCTCGGCAGGCCGGTGTCCTTCGACTACCAGCCCGCGCCCGATCACCTGGTGGAGCGGGCCCGGGAGCTCAAGGCGGTCTGCGACCGCCACGGCGTAGACCTGAGGGCGGCGGCCCTGCAGTTCCCCTTCGGACACGAGGCGGTGATCTCGGTGGTTCCGGGCGCGGCCTCGGTGGCCGAGCTCGAGGCGAACGCGCGCCTGATGCAGGAGGAGATCCCGCCGGCGCTGTGGGCGGAGCTGGAGGCCGGGGAACTGCTTCCGGAGGGGGTCGCTCCGCGGTAGGGAACGGGAAGCCGGCGCGGAAAGCGCGGACGGCCGGTCAATCAGGCCTTCTCGTCCGCCTGACACTCCTGTTCGTCAGAGGTGCTGTCCACCTCTTCCCCCTCCTCGGGGGCAGCGGCTTCTTCCGCCTCGGGGGGACCGGTTTCTTCTGCCGGGCCATCCTCCTCCTCGGGCGGTCGGCCGGCCAGCCGCCCGGCAAGCAACTCGGCAAGCGGCGCCGTGACCTCCATCCGTTCGAAGATGAACTTGAGAATCGCCGTAATCGGGGCGGCGAGCAGCATTCCGACGACCCCCCAGATCGTCCCCCAGACGATCAGGGCCAGCAGCAGCGCGACCGGATGCAGGTCGAGAGTCTTTCCCATCAGCTTCGGGTCGACGATGTTGCCGACGATGAACTGCACCGTCATCGGCAGGAGAATGGCGAGCACGCAGGTCGTCAGGGAGAGGTCGGGGCTGACGATCAGCACCGGCAGGGGCAGGAGGGTGGCGATGATCGAACCGACGCTCGGGATGAAGTTCAGGAGAAACGCGAATACCCCGAAGACCAGGGCGAGATCGATGCCGAGCACTGCCAGAATGATGCCGACGAGCCCCCCGGTCAGGGCGGACACCAGGGACTTGACGATGATGTAGCGCTGGATGCGGGACTGGACCTCTTTCCAGAACTGGTTCCGTGTCCGCTCGAGCTCCGAGCCTCCGGCGAGCATGAAGCCGACGAAGATCATCACCAGCAGGCCCCTCGACAGCAGACTGAGAAGCTCGTTGGTGACCGTGACGAGAATGGTGCCGGCCGTGGACAGGGAGATGTCCGACAGCGAATCGACCGCCCGCCTCGCTTCGTCCTCGAGGTGCCCGGGCATCGCCGCCACGACTACGTCGAGAAGCTGCACCAGCCTCTGCAGGTAGTCGTCCGCCTTCGCGGCCAGCTGTCCGACCGACGTCGAGACCAGCACCCCTAACAGAACGAGGATCAGGAATCCGGCAACCAGGGTGGCGAGTATGGCCAGGGCCCGGGGGAAGCGGAGATGCCGCACCTGCAGGTTGATCAGGGGGGACAGGCCGAAAGCGATGAGGACGGCGAACACGAAGGGAACCATGACCGAGCGCAGCCAGAAGAGCGCCGCGGCCACGGCGACGATGGTCAGAAGGAGCAGACAGACGGTCTGGATCCGCTGTTCCTGGCCGGGGGCGTTCATGCGGGATTTCCTCGAGGGATGCTCGTTCGCTCCGGATGCCGGGGGAGGGTTTGCAGTGGGGTAATCGAACTGGCAGCAACCGTACCAATTTACGAAAGAAATGCGATCGGCCTTCGGCGGACTCCAAGGGGGCTGGGCCCGTGCATATAATCAGAAGCAGAAGACGGTCCGTTTCCTCGGCCTGACTATGGCCAGGGTCGGGTAAGCGTGGGGCGCCGGCCCTCTACAGCAGGATCCCGGCCACGCAGGCGGTCATGAAGCAGGCCAGGGTACCGCCGAGCATGGCGCGAAAACCGAGGCGCGCCAGTTCGCTGCGCCGTTCCGGGGCGATGCCGCCGATGCCTCCGATCTGGATGCCGATACTGCTGAAGTTGGCGAAACCACACAGGGCATATGTGAGAATGACCACCGAGCGCTGGCTCAGGTCGACGCCGGAGCCGGGCTGCATCCACTGGCTGAGCTGTACGTAGGAGACGAATTCGTTGATCACCATCTTCTTGCCCAGCAGCTCGCCGGCCCGGAGGCAGTCCCCGGCCTCGATTCCCATCAGCCAAGCGAAGGGGGCGAAGAAATAGCCCAGGGCCGCGGAAAGGGACCACGGCAGGGCTTCCGTACCCAGGACCTGGCCCACGCCCCGGCCCAACAGCCCAATCACCCCGTCGAGCAGGGCGATCAATCCCAGAGCGGCGATGAGCATGGCGCCTACGTTCAAGGCCAGCCGCAGGCCGTCGAGAGTGCCGTTGGCCGCGGCCTCCACCACGTTGCCGCCGGTCCGCTCCACCCGGACTTCCACCTTGCCGAGGGTCGTGGGAGTCTCCACCTCCGGCTGTATCACCTTGGCCGCCATCAGCGCCGCCGGGGCGGAGATCACCGAGGCGGACAGCAGGTGGCCGGGGTCGATCCCCAGGCCGACGAAGGCGGCCAGCACCCCTCCGGCAATGGTGGCGAAACCGCCGACCATCAGGGCCATCAGCTCGGACCGGGTCATGGCCGCCACGTAGGGGCGCACCACGAGCGGGGCCTCGGTCTGGCCGACGAAGATGTTCGCCGCTGCGGCGAGGCTTTCGGCCCCGGAAGTGCCCAAGGTGCGCCGCATCACCCAGGCGAAGGCCGCCACCAGCGGCTGCACGAGGCCGAGGTGGTAGAGCACGCCCATCAGGGCGGAGAAGAAGATGATGGTGGGCAGAACCTTGAAGGCGAAGAAATGATCGCCGAACTGCTCTCCGAAGACGAAGCTCGAGCCGGCGTCGACGTAGTTGAGCAAGGTGGTGGCCAAGGCCCCGACATGGGAGAAAAGCGCCTGTCCCGGACCGGTCCTGAGGACGAGCAGGGCCAGGAGGAACTGCAGGCCCACTCCGGCGGCGACGAGCCGCAGGTCGACCTTGCGGCGGTCGGCGCTCATGGCGAAGGCCAGGGCGACCATCACCAGGAGTCCGGACAGGCTGATCAGCCGTTGCATCCGCACCATCCCGTCCGCATGGAGATGTCTTCTGGGGAGGACATGTGAGTACCGGGGGTGAAGGTGAAATCCAGGTGGGCGCCTCCCCGCGAGGTCAAAGCCCCGGTTCCGGAATCGCCGCGAAGCCGACGACCTGAGGCAGGATCCTGAAATTGTCGAAACAGGTGCCTCTCACTTCAGGGCCTCCCCAGGCGTCCACTCCGTCTCGATGGGCTCGGCTTTGCCGTGGTAGGCGATTTTGAGGGGTTCCAGAAGGGCTTTTATCTCTGGGGAGGCGTAAGGCACATCGCTGTTGTCTGCTTCCAGGGATGCAACCGTCCCCCGCGTGCGCTCGGGCAGGGAAACGAAAGCATGATAGTACCACATGGTGAGCACGGTCCGGCGCCGGTCGGACCGGTTGGCATGTGAAGCGTGCAGCAGACTGCCGTATCCCATCACGAGATCTCCGGACTCGACGGGAACGTCGACCTCGTCATCAGTCCGCGAGAACCCCGGATCGTCGGGGTTGGCGAATTTCCTGAGCTCCTCGGTATGCCTGGGTGAAATCCGGTCGTGCAGCGAATGGCGCTTCAGATGAGACCCGGGGATCACGCGCAGACACCCGTTCTGCGGGGCCGTGTCGGTCAGGTAGTACATCAGGAAGCATTGAACCGGCTGCGTCGTATAGCTCACCGGATCGTTCCAGAAGCGCCGTCTTCATGCCAGAACAGGGGTGGACTGTGCGCCGGTTTGCTGATGATGCGACCGTGTCCAAACTTCGGCTCGTCGAACCCGAGCGTCTTCAGCGCCGCGAGTGCGTTGGGGTGGGCGATGAGCTCGGCCATCACCGGATGCCGGCAGGCCATGGCCCAATCGATCATGACCATGCTGCCTGTCGTGAGGTTTTCCTCGAAATGCTCCGGCGCCTGCCTGGCGAGCACTTCGTCGCTGAAGCGGCTGAGGCGATCGAGCAGGGGAGGGTCGAGTATGTCCTCGAACAGGAAAAACCCGTCGCGGGCAAATCGATCCCGCCTGGTGTTCCGTCCGTTCTTCATTGTGGTTCAGCCCTTTCCTCGAAGCGGCTGCTGCGTGGGATGCCGGTATCCACGGGGTCCGCCGCAAAAAAAAAAGACCGCCGCCTCAGCAGTTTCGCATCGGTCTGGACCGACCCCGGTTGATGAAGCTGGTCTCGACGGTCGACGGTACCGAGAGGTGAATGTAGGTTGCGCCC
>JAPOZF010000767.1:1786-6647 GCA_026706165.1 Gemmatimonadota bacterium | reverse complement strand
CTCGAATACCTGCCTTACCGGATCCGGGTCATCTTCCGCCTCAGGACCAGCGCCCCGACCCTGAACTGGCAGTAGTAGACCCCTGAACCCGCCCGGTACCCGGAGTCGTCGGTGCCGTCCCAGACCGCCTGGTAGATACCCGGGGCGGCGGGAGCCCTTGCCAGGCGGCGCACCAGCCGGCCGCTGAGGTCGCGCACCTCGAGGGACATCTCCGACTCGTCCGACAGGGACGCGTGCAGGATGCCGACGGTATAGTCGATCCGGGTCGAGGCGTTGAACGGGTTGGGGAAGTTCGGCTTCAGCTCGAAGTCGACCGGAACGCGGGGATCGAAGTTGAGGGAAGGGCGCCAGGCGACCGGCCCGGATATGCGCTCGCCGATCCAGATTTCGTCGTCGCTGCCCCACCAGTTGTTGTCGGCCAGGAGTTCCAGCGGGGACTGGTTGTCGATCAGCAGGGCCGCCCCCTCCACGGCGTTGAGCTCGAGGCGCTCGGGCACGCGGAGACCGGAGACCCGGAGCACCAGCTCGCTGTCGGCGAAGTAGTTGTCGACGATGCTGAGACCGGCGCTTTTGGCGATCACGGCGACGCGGTTGCCCTCGAACCTGTTCTGCACGATCTGCACCTCCCCGGATCCCTCCCCAAGAACCCCCGTGCCCCCGTAAAAGCGATTGCCGCTGACCATGCCGTGGGTGCGCCTGCCCAGGACGAGGTTTGCCGCATCCTCCGCTTCCCGCCCGTTGCCCTCGAATTCACTGTCCAGGCAGTTGATCCGGCCGCCGACGCGCACCAGTCCGCTGGCGGCGCTGCCCTCGATGCGGCTGTCCGCGACGTGCACCTTTCCGGCCGACCCGGTCACGACAACCCCGTTCGCTCCGGCGTTGCGAACCAGCAGGCCTTCGAAGCTGATCGGGGCGTTGTCGGAGTTGATGCGCATCCCGTCAGCGGACGTGTTGGAGATCGTCACCTGCTTGAGCTCCAGGTGACTGTGCAGGCCGTCCGACGAGATCGCCTCCTCGGCAAAATCGATATCGCATTCCCGCAGGACGAGACTCCCCGAAGCATGGATGTGGAAGCCGCCCCAGGCTCCGGGGGCCGGGCGCGGGCCGGCAGGCATGATGCGGCTGCGCCGGCCGCCGGATATCGAGGCGAAGTCTCCCAGGAGGAGGATCTCGCAGCGGTCGGGATCGCTCCCGGCGCGGCGCTGGTCCCCAGTCACCAGCACCGTGGTTCCGTTCAGCATTCTCACCGTAGCCGAGGATCCGACGGAGACATCGCCAACAACCTGAATGGTGTCGGCCCAGATGTCCTCGGCGGCGATGAACCCGGCTCGCCTGCGGTCGTTCAGCTGCACGTCGGCGACCATGGCCTCCCCTTCGCGGCGTATGTTGGAGACGCTGATCCGCGTCGGGGCAGCGGGGTTGGAGACGGTCGAGAAATCGCTGAAGAGCCTGCCGTCGAAGACGTCGGTCGCGTCCCCGGAATTGCCCCCGAAACGGGTGTTGTACTCCTCGTCGCGGGACCAGAAATCGAGGTTGTCCCGGCCGGTGTGGAACCCCTTCTCCGTTCCCTCCGGATACCCGGCGTCGAGATAGAGCCCGTCGGCGCAGACGAGGTCCACCCTCTTCCCCTGTTCGTTGGTGTTGCCCAACGCCAGCTCGTCAATCTCCCAGACCAGCAGGCCCTCGCCCGGAAGGTTGCGTTCGTAGTAGCTGTTGGCGCGGCTGCGGTGCTCGACGAGGAGGTAGCGGGACTCGTTGATCCGTATCAGGACGACTCCCCCCCCGGCGTTGACGTCCTCGAAGACCAGCCCTTCGGCGTCGTTTTCGAGGAGGCGCAGGCGGCTGTTGGCGACCCCGAGCCATCCCAGCCTCGCCAGGCTCCAGGCGCACAGCGGGTTCGGCCCGTCGCCGCCGCCCCAGCCGATGGCCCCGTGGCCCATCAGGCCCCAGCTGCCGATGCCCGCGGACTGGCCGGAGGGCGGCACCTCCTCCCGCCGGATCAGGACGTCGGTATCGTACAGGTCCGGCAGCCCGAGGGTGTGGGCGAACTCGTGGCACATGTTGCCCGCGGCCGTGGCGAACCTCGCCCCCTGCTGAGTAACTCCCTCCTCTATGCGGATAAACCCCCCGTTGGCCCGGGGGTCGTCGGTCCTGAAGCCCCACCCGAGGGAGGCGATTCCGGTGGCGTTCCTGACGATGAACCCCGGCGGGGTCGAGCGGGCGATCACGAACAGGAAATCGACCGCGCCGTCGTCGTCCCCCGAGTTGGGCAGGCCGTCGGGGCCGTCGTTGTCGTACAGGCCGTAGTCGATCTCCCTGTCAGAGGCGGTTATCAGCTCGGTGACGTAGTCCGCCCAGCGCCCCGGCTCCCCCTCGACCTTGCTGATGTAGGAGGAGGCCGGACCGTTGGAGGAGTACTCCTTCGGCAGGACCGAGCCGGTGATCTCGTACTGGCCGCGCGACATCTCGGTGTAGAAGTGGGTGACGCTTCCCGGGAGGCCGGGATCGAAGAGATCCTCGGCGAAGGCGGGAGGGGCGTTGCCGGGGCGCGCCTCCTCGTCGGCGAAGCGGCCGAACAGGGCCACCGCATGGACACTGCCGGTAACGGGCCCGGATTCCAGGATCCTCTGCGCCGGTTTGGCCGCGGCGTGGGCGACATGAAACCCGGCCTCGAGGGCCGGGGCCCCGGTCTGTCCGGCAAGCAGCAGGGCGGCGCAAAGGCCCCTTTCCGCGAGGGGAAAGCGGCGCATCACCGCACCGCGGGGTCGGCGTCGTGCCGTTTGCGCCCTGGTTTCATCCAAGTTCCCGGTAGTGTCGGCGCGCGCGATCAAACGTTGCCCGGGCAGGCACAAGGCTGTTGCTGTATCCGCACACCATTTCCGCCCGAGTCCGGGCGGTGCCGCCCCGGGGCACGGACACGGCGCCGGATAAAGCCCGGACAAGCCGCGAATGTCCCGCCCGTCCACGGCCACCCCGGGGATCGGGGTCACCGGGCAGGCTCCGGAGTTCGCGCGGGCGGTACGCGGTCCGTACGCCGGCGCGTCTTCTCCTTCGACGATCCAGGGGCCGTCCCGGTTTCTGCGGTTCGGCCCCGGCCGCGCCGGTTGCTGCAATCGGAAAAACCAGCGGAAATGTAACGAGGCGCCCCGGCGGGCGCCTTTGCCGGCCTCCGTCAGCTCCCTGCCAGGTCGAACTGCAAGCTGGCGAGGTGGCCGTTCTCGCGCCGGCGGCGGCGCTCGAAGCGGTAGCGGAACGAGGCGGAGGCAGGCCCCCTGGCGAGCTCCAGGAGCCCGTACGCCCGCCAACCCACCCCGTTCAGGGCGCGGATGCTGACGGCCCCGGGAAGATCGTACTCGAACTCGTAGATGCGAGCGTCCCACGAGTCGACGCGGAAGCGGCTGAGGTGCCCGCTGCAGCGCAGCGCCCCGACTCGCAGACGGGCAACGACTGAGGCGTTGGCCGCCCGGTCTGCCTCGAAGCCGGTTCGCACCTGCCCGGTCTCGAGGCGAAGGCGGATCACCGCCAGGCGGCCTTCCCCTTTTCGCTGCAGGTCGAAGCGGACCTTGCGCGACCTGGCGGTCAAGGCCTCCCCCTGCTTCCAGACCGGTTTCCACCGCTGCCTGAGACTGAGTTTCGGGTTCCACGCGGCAACCCGCGCGAGAGCCCGGCTCAGTCTTTCCGGGCCCCGGCCCCGTAGCGGCTTCACCAGCCGGGCGAGTCTCCACTCGGCACCGGACAGGGTGTGCTCTCCGGGCATCGGGTAGAAGTAGGTCCTCTCCGGACGCCGGTAGCGGTCGCCGTAGAAGCTCAGACCTGTCCACCGATGCTTGATCACCACCAGGACCCCGCGCTCGTTCTTCATACCGCCGGCGCCGGGAGCGCCGCCGAAGAAGGCATGGTACCCCGGGTCGTAGGCCCGCAGCAGCACCCCGGCGGTCAGCCGCCGCGACGACAGGCGCAGCCCCCCGACCCACCCCAACCGGCCGCGATCCTGAAGGGCGGCCTCGCCGAATCCCTTGAACCGGCGGCCGCGCCAGGTCAGATCGAGGCCGGCTGTCGACTGCCCGCGGCCGTGGAAGGCGTACTCGACCCGTCCCGGGCGCCGCAGATCGACCATGCGGGAGAACCGCACCTTCAGCAGGGTCGTCCCGAACGAGAGCCTGCCGCGCTCGCGGCGCAGCCGAAGGACCCCGGCCTGTCCGCCGAGCCGGTCGGCATTGCGCCGTTCCGCCGGGCTGACGTGGTAGCCGCTCTGCGGCAGCGAGGTGACGCGCCCGCCGTCGTCGACGCGGGCGTCGAAGCGGATGAAGCCGGCCAGCACCGCCGCCTCGAAGCCGGGCCGGCGCCGGCGCAGCGACAGCCCGCGGACGGAGTGGTTCTCCGCGGAGGACCGGTACCCCGTCGCCCTCGTGTCGCGCCGCGGCCCGGGCATGGCCGCTCCACCGCGCCAGCCGTGGCGGCTGAACACCAGCCCCTGGGCAAAACCCGGCCTCAGGTCTCCGGCGACCGCTTCGAACCCGGCGAGCTCCGCGGACGCGTGGGCGCTGGCGAAATCCCTCCAGGAGCGCTCCCCCGGGTCCTTCTCGGCCAGCGCGTACAGGGCGGGCCCGCCGGGAGCTTCCCATTCGAGCCGCTGGTACACCCTGGCCTGGCGGTATCCCGGCTCGCGGCCCTGCAGACGCCAGCGCCCCGACCAGCCCGAAGCGGAGAGATCCGCCAAGCGGCTGGCCAGGGAGGCTGCTCCCGCCCCCTCCTCGAAGGCGAGGGCGTCGGCATCCTCCTCTTTCTGGGACTCGTCGGCGGCCGTCGGAACCGCGAGAATGGCGCCAGAGAGGATTGCCGCGGCGACCGCCGCGATGAG
>JAPOZF010000767.1:0-1755 GCA_026706165.1 Gemmatimonadota bacterium | reverse complement strand
ACCCCCGGGGCGGCAAATCCCGTACCCGCACCTTCCCCTCCGGCGCCCGCCGCCCCCCTGTGTGATTTCGCACACACCCCGTTACCCCGGCCACACGTTTGACCGCGGCCCCCCGGGGGCGGCATCTTGGACATCACGCCCGAAAACCCCTACTGCGGAGCGCGCCCGTGAAGTTCGGAACCTGCAACGAGTACTTCGAAGACTGGCCCCTGGAAGAGGTGTTCGACTACGCCGCGGCCATCGGCTACGACGGCGTCGAGATCGCCCCCTTCACCCTGGCCGGGTCGGTGGAGGAGATCCCCGCCTCCCGCCGCGCCGGGATCCGCCGCGCCGCCGAAGCGGCCGGCGTCGAGATCATCGGCCTGCACTGGCTGCTGATCAGCCCGGAGGGCCTGTACACCAACCACGTCGACGACCGCATCCGCAACCGCACCCGCGACTACTTCCAGTCGCTGATCCGGTTCTGCGGCGACCTGGGCGGGGGCGTGATGATCATCGGCTCGCCGAAGCAGAGGAACGTCCAGGAAGGGTGGGACTACGGCGAGACCTGGGACCGCACCCGGGCGGTCTTCGAGGACTGCCTGCGGCTCGCCGAACAGCACTCGGTGTACCTGTGCATCGAGCCGCTCAGCGCCGACCAGACCAACTTCATCACCACCGCGGCCGAGGCCCGGCGCATGGTGGCCGAAATCGATCACCCGAACTTCCGCACGATGATCGACTGCTGCAGCGGCTCAACGGAGGAGCGCAGCCTCGCGCAACTGCTCGCCGACTCGGGGGAGCACCTCTACCACGTCCACGTCAACGACGCCAACAAGCGTGGACCCGGCTTCGGCGACACCGATTTCACCCGGGTGATGCAGAAGCTGCGAGAGCTGGAGTACGCCCGCTACGTGTCGGTCGAGGTGTTCGACTTCGCACCCGATCCGCGCACGATCGCCGCGGGAAGCCTGAAGTATCTCAAAGGGATCGCCTCGGCGCTCCGAGCGGCGCCGCAACCGGTGCCGCCCCCCCCTTGAAACCACCTGTTGCGCCCACCATACCAGGCGATACATTCGCACGTAGCGAATCCCAGGATCGGGAACCAAAGGGTGAACCATGGACACCAACACGAGCACCGCCGTCCTCGGGGGCCTGATCGTCGTCATCGGAGCCCTGATCGGCCTGTATCTCAGGGACACGAGGACAGTTCTCGGTCAGCGGATCGACGGGCTGGACAAGCGGATCGACGGGCTGGACAAGCGAATCGACGGGCTGCAGTCGGAAGTGGCAGACCAGGGCAAGGCCCTGGCCCGGATAGAAGGCCGCCTCGACCCCTACGTGCCGTCTCTGCCCGCTCCTCCACCCGAGTAGCCGGCCCGCTTGAATGGCCGGCTACCTGACGGGAAACCGTTCGCCGGCCCCAGGCTTCTGCCCCACCCTCAACCCGGAAGGGCTTCCTTCTCTCGAACGGACGCCGCAGGCTGCCCCCGCCAAAGCGTTCCGAACCACCCGCGCCCTTCGAGTTCATCGCGTCGGGCAACCGAAACCAGGAGCAGACATGCCGACCTATTCCCTGAACCACGTGCACCACGAATCCACCGACGTCCATGCCGCCGCCGACTGGTACGTCCGGCTGTTCGACGCCGCCGCGGACGAGCCGTTCGAGCGCGGCGGGGCCACCTGGCTGCGCGTTCACATAGGCGCGGTCACGGTGACGATCACCGACCGCGACTTCTCCGCCATGGAGCTGGGACGCTAGCAGGGGCTCGATCA
>JAPOZF010000494.1 GCA_026706165.1 Gemmatimonadota bacterium | reverse complement strand
CGGCAAGCTGCTCAGCGGATTTATCCGGGTCGAAGTTGCTCTCGGCGATCAGCGACAGGCCTGCCGACAGCAGGCGGCGCACCTGGCGGTAGAGGATCGCATAGGCGGCGCCGCTGAGCTCGAGGGACCGCTCGCGGCCCCCGTACCCCAAGGCATCGAACAGTGCTTCCTTGATGTCGTCCTTGGCGAGCATCGGGAGGGCGAGCTCGGATGAGAGCCTTGCCGCAACGCCGGTTTTGCCGGTGCAGGGTAACCCGGTCACGAGGACGAGAAGGGGCCGGGAGGTCATTCAAGCCCCTCGGAAAACCGTTTTCCGCGACCGGGCGCACCCTCCGGCCTCTCCCGGGCAAAGCCGGCTGTCAAGGCGCATGCCATTCGGGCCGGGCCCCGGTCGGTTTGGAAATCCGCCCCCGTGGCCTGCAGGGATCCCCGCGAAAAATCACCCGCCACCCGCTCCTCCCGCCGGCGCCCGCTCCCTCTCCTCGTGCAGCCGCATCATGATCTGGTGATGCCCGAGGCCCTGGCCGCGCAGCTCGTCGAAGCGCCCGGAGTCGACCCCCTCCCAGCTGAGGAAACCGCGAATGTCGTAGCGCCCCTCCTCTTCGACGGCCAGCTCCCCCGCCTCGATCATCAGCTCCAGCGGGTATTCCCGCTCGGCGAGCGGCAGGTGGACGACCCGGCGCCGCCGCGCCGATTCGTAGAGGGACATCATGATCTCGACGGTAACCCGGGCCTGGCGCCCGGCGCCGCGGTGCTGGGGACCCCCCTCGATCCAGGCGATCAGCTCGCGCACCTGGGCGGCGTTGGTGTCGCCGCCGATGGCGGCGATCTCCTCCTCCCCGAGGTCGATCCCGCGCCAGCCCCCGGTCCCGCCGTTGAACAGCGAAACCCTGGCCTCGCTGACGGCGAGCATTCCCTCGGAGCCGCGGACCAGAAAGGAGCCGGCCCCGGCGTCCTCCATGTCGAGGTCGCACTGGATCGTCATCTGGGCGCCGCTGTCGAAATGGACCAGGCCGATGCAGCAGTCCTCTATCGGCGTGTTGCGCTCGTGGCGGTCGGTGCGGCGCTCGACCGCCCCCATCACCCAGACCGGCTTCGGGTCGCCGAGGACGAAGCGCCCCCCGTCGATGGTGTGGGTGCCGCAGTTCAACAGGCCGTGCCCGACCTTGTTGTCGACGGTCAGGGCCTTTCCTATCGCCCCTTCCCGAACCAGCTCCCTGGCGCGCTCCCAGCCGCGCGTGAAGCGCCGCTGGTGGCTGACCACGAGCCGTGTGCCGCCGGCGTCGCAGGCCTCGACCATGCGGTCGGCGTCCGCCATGCTGACCGCCATCGGCTTCTCGCAGATCACCCCCCTGACCCCGGCGCCGGCCGCGGCGATTACCGGCTCCGGGTGCAGCCGGTGCCAGGTGCAGACGCTGACGATGTCGGGCGAACACCTGCTGAGCAGCTCGTCGACGCCGGCGAACTCCTCGAGGGGTCCGTACTCGCGGACGTACTGCCGCCGCGCCTCGGCCACCGGGTCGGCGACGGCGACGAGCTCGACCCCGGCGAGGCGGTACCCCTCGGCATGGGCGTGGCCGATGGATCCGCAGCCGACGATGGCCGCGGTGTAATTCTTCGACATGGAGCAGCTCCTTTTCGGCGGGCCCTACAAAGCCGCTTTTGCCCATGCCGGTCAAGCACTTGCCGCCCTCCCGCGGATGCCGGAGCTTGAGGGCGGGGAGCATCCCCGGGGATGATTATCGATCGATGAACATCGGCAAGCTGCTGACCAAGTCCGCCCGCAGTTTCCCGGAGTACCCCGCCACGCTGCAGGGGCCGGAGAAGCAGACCTACGCCGGGTTCGACCGGCGCGCCAACCAGCTCGCCAACGGGCTGCGGCGCCTCGGAATCCGCAGGGGGGACCACGTCGCGGTGCTGATGTACAACTGCCCGCAGATGCTCGAGTCGATGTTCGCCTGCTTCAAGGCCGGCTGCGGCGCGGTGCCGATCAACTTCCGCCTGCACCCGCGCGAGTTCGCCTTCATCATCGACCACAGCGAAGCGAAAGCGGTCCTGGTTTCTCCCGAGTTCGTCGGGCCGCTGCGGGAGGTCTCCGGCCTCCTTTCCCGCTCTCCCCGGGTGATCGCGACCGCCGGGGCGGGCGGGGAGGTCCTCGACTACGAGGAACTGCTCGCCGCCGAGTCCGGGGAGTTCTCCGACGCCGACGTCGGCCCGGAGGAGGTCGCCTGGCTGTTCTACACCTCCGGCACCACCGGGCAGCCCAAGGGGGCGATGCTGACGCACCGCAACCTGCTGGCGATGACGTCGAGCTTCTACGCCGACATGATGCCGGGCTGCGGCCCGGACGACGTGGTACTGCTGGCGGCGCCCCTCTCCCACGGCAGCGGCCTCTACGCGCTTCCCAACGTCGCCAAGGCCGCCCTCAACGTGATTCCCGCGGGCAGGTCGTTCGAGGCCGAAGAGGTGCTCCGCCTGATCGAACGGCACCGGGTCACCAACCTGTTCGCCGCCCCGACGATGATCAAGCTGCTGCTCGAGCACCCGCGGCTCGACCGCTTCGACCTCGGGTCCCTGAAGGCGCTGGTGTACGGCGGCGGCCCGATGCTGGTCGAGGACATGCGGGAGGCCCTGCGCCGCCTCGGACCCTGCCTCGTGCAGCTGTACGGCCAGGGGGAATCGCCGATGACGATCTCCTACCTCTCCCACAGCGACCACGTCGTCGACGGCACCCCCGAACAGATGGCGCGCCTCGGCTCGGCCGGGATCGCGCGCACCGAGGTCGAGGTGAAGATCGTCGACGGGGAGGACAACGAGCTGCCCGCCGGCGAGATGGGGGAGATCGCGACCCGCTCCGACCTCGTGATGAAGGGGTACTGGCGCGACCAGGAGGCGACCGCCGAGACCCTGAGGAACGGCTGGCTGCACACCGGGGACGTCGGCTACATGGACGAGAAGGGGTACCTCTTTCTGATGGACCGCTCCAAGGACCTGATCATCAGCGGCGGCGAGAACATCTACCCGCGCGAGATCGAGGAGGTCCTCGTAGAGCATCCGGCGGTGCGGGAGGTGGCCGTGGTCGGGGCGCCGGACCCGAAATGGGGGGAGGCGGTGACCGCGGTGGTCGCCGCGGTTCCGGGACGCGAGGTTTCCGAGGAGGAGCTGATCGACTTCTGCCGGGAGCGGATCGCCAGCTACAAGAAGCCGAAGAAGGTCGAGTTCGTCGACGAGCTGCCGAAGAACAACTACGGCAAGATCCTCAAGCGGGAGCTGCGCGACCGCTACTGGCAGGGCCACGAACGCAAGGTCGTGTAACCGGGAGGGCGGCCATGGGAAAGAGACGAAAGCTGGGCAGGGGCGTCGCCGTGGTCGGCGCCGGCATGTCGGAGTTCGGCATGTTCGACGACAGGGACTCGAAGGACCTGTTCACCGACGCCTTCACCGCCATGCTGGCATCGGTCGACAAGGGGGTGGACCCCCGCGACATCGACGCCCTCTACTTCGGCAACTTCACCAACGACTACTTCGTCGCCCAGTCGCACTGGAGCGCCATCCTGTCCGACGCCCTCGGGCTGGTGCCGAAGCCGGCGACTCGCACCGAGGGGGCCTGCGCCTCGAGCGCGCTCGCCTTCCGGGAGGGGGCGTTCGCCATCGCCTCGGGGTTCTACGACATGGTGCTGGTCGGCGGCGTCGAGGAGATGTCGAAGCGCACCACCGCCGAGGTTGCCGAGGGACTCGCCCTGGCCGCGGTCCCGTACGAGCGCAAGGCCGGGTTCACCTTCCCCGGGGTGTTCGGCACCATCGCCACCGCCTACTTCGACCGGCACGGGGCCGGCCGCGAGCACCTGATGAACGTCACCATCAAGAGCCACGAGAACGCCGCCCTCAATCCCAGGGCCCAGTTCAACCAGTCGATCCGCGACATCATGAAGGGGAAAGCGGAGCGCGCCCGGGCGAAGGGGGAGCCCGTACCCGAATGGGCCGACGAAAAGGAGTTCCTGCGGGACGCGAAGGCCAACCCCGCGGTCGCCTGGCCCATCCACCTGTTCGACTGCTGCCCGATAAGCGACGGGGCCGCCTGCCTGCTGCTCGTCGGCGAGGAGATGGCCGCCAGCTTCACCGACGCCCCGCTCCACGTCGCCGGCCTCGGCCAGGGAAGCGGGAGGGGCCTGCACGCGGCCGGGGACCTGACTAGCTTCGAGGCGACGCGGGCGGCGGCGGCCGAGGCCTACGGCATGGCCGGCATCGGTCCGGGGGAGATCGACCTCGCCGAGGTGCACGACTGCTTCTCGATAGCCGAGCTGATCCATATCGAGGACCTCGGCTTCTTCGAGCCGGGGCAGGGGTGCCGGGCTACTGCCGACGGCCTGACCCGTCTCGACGCCGCCATGCCCGTCAACACCTCAGGCGGGCTCAAGTGCAAGGGGCACCCGGTGGGGGCCACCGGGTCGGCGCAGCTGATCGAGATCTGGGAGCAGCTGCGGCAGCAGGCGGGAGAGCGGCGGGCCGGCAACGGCGATCTGCGTTTCGGAGCCGCCCACAACCTCGGCGGCACCGGCGGCACCTGCACCTACACAATCCTGGAGCGGAGGTAGCGATGTCGGGGGCGGCGGCGGTCCGGCCGGTCAACGACCACTCGTTCGAGCGCTTCCTCGGCGAGGAGAAGCTGATGGGGGCGCGCTGCGGTTCCTGCGGAGATCTCTTCGTGCCGCCGCGGGCGCTCTGCCCCCGCTGCTACGGCACCGGCATGGAGTGGGAGCAGATGCGGGGGACCGGAACCCTGGCCGGGTTCACGAGCATCGCCATCGGGCCGCGGTTCATGGCCGAGGAGGGGTACGGCCGCGGCAACCCCTACTGCACCGGGGTGGTCGAGCTGCGGGAAGGGGCGCGGGTCGTCGCCCGCATCGAGGGGGTCGACCCGGGGGCGCCGGAAGCGCTCGCCGTCGGCACCCCGGTGAAGGTGAAGTTCCTGCACCGGGGCGGAGCCGGCGGGCAGCGGACCTTCCTCGCCTTCGAGCCGGTGTGAGGGCCGCCCTTTCCGATTCCGTTCCAGACCTCACTGCATATCGACTGTAATCGAGCGGCCGTGACCCGCGCTGCCGCCGGACCGGACTACCGCTCCTTTCACGACAGGATGGCGTAAGCTTCGATCTCGACGAACAGGTGCGGTTTCAGGAGCGCGGCGACGACCACCATGGTCGATGCCGGCATGACGCCTCCGAAGGCCTCTCCGTGGGCGCGCGTCACCCCGTCGGTGTGCTCGACGCCGGTGATGTAGACGACGGTGCGCACGACGTCGGCGAGAGAAGCCCCGGCCTCGGCGAGGGCGTTCTCGATGATCCGCAGGGCGGCGGCGGCCTGCTCGTATGCGTCCCCCGTGTCGTGGGGCGGCTGGGCGCAGGTGCCGGCGACGTGGATCTGGCCGCCGACCCTGACGGCGCGCGAGTACCCGTAGGCCGCGGGGAATTCTCCCGGCGCGGGGATGTTCTTGCGTTGCATCGGCTCCTCCTCTTCGTTTCAGCGCTGACAATCGAAAGAAAGGACTCAATATGGGCCATTACGTCTACGTTCCCACAGGCGGCGAGCCGAGGCTGCTGATCCTCGAGCTCGACCCGGCATCGGGCGGCCTGACCCTGAAGGGGGAGATGGAGCTGCGCGCCCCCGGCGGGGCCATGTGCACGGACCCGGACAGGAGGTTCCTGTACGTGGCGACCCGGGAGCAGTCGGACATCGCCGTCGCCACGTACAGGATCGACCCGGAGGGCGGCCTTGCGCGGATCGGCGAGGTCGATCTCGACGGCTGCCACCCCTGCTACCTGGCGACCGACCGCCGCGGTCGCTTCCTGCTGGCCGCATACTACAGCGACGGACTGGTCACCGCGCATCCGATCGGCAGCGACGGGGCCGCCTGCGGGCCTGCGGCCGACCGCCGTGAAACCGAGCGCTACGCCCACTGGGTGGCGACCGACCGGTCCAACCGCTACGCCTTCGTGCCGCACGTTCAGAGCGCCAACGCCGTCTACCGGTTCCTGTTCGACGAGAACAGCGGCAGGCTGACCCCCAACGGCAGGACCCCCGCCGGCCCCGGACAGGGGCCGCGCCACATGGCCTTCCACCCCCGGCTCGACGTGATGTACGCCGACAACGAGCAGGAGTGCAGCGTCACGGTGTACCGCCTGGACACGGGCAGCGGAACGCTGCAGGCGGTGCAGACCGAGTCTACCCTGCCTGTCGGCGGGTTCGAGGGGGAGAAGTCGAACGCCCAGCTCCACATGCACCCGGACGGGCGCGCCGTGTACGCCTCGAACCGGGGGCCGGACAGCATCGCCATGTTCGCCGTCGACCCGGAAAGCGGCCGCATCGCCTCCCTGGGGCAGCAGCCGGCAGGCGAGATGCCCCGCTCCTTCGGGATTGACGCCGACGGCGGCTACCTGCTCTCGGGAGCCGACAGGTCCAACATCCTGATTTCGT
The DNA here is from genome assembly GCA_026706165.1 of Gemmatimonadota bacterium. The sequence goes on along the minus strand of JAPOZF010000494.1, from coordinate 181 downwards.
TCGCCATCGACGGACGGGGCGCCCTCGAGCCGGCAGCCGAGTACGACGCCGGCGCCCCGTGCGCGTGGGTGCTGCCCGTAAAGGCGGGATAGGCGCATGAAAATCACCGACGTAACCATCGACTGCTACGCCTGGCCGAAGCCGAAGCCGATCAGCAACGGCAAGTACACCTACAGGACGG
>JAPOZF010000675.1 GCA_026706165.1 Gemmatimonadota bacterium | reverse complement strand
CCGCGATGAGGAGTTTCCTCTGGCTATTTCACCTTGAGGAGTTCTTCAACTGTAAGCCCGATATCTCTTGCGACTTGACGAAGAAGAATGGGCGAAATGTCTCGCCCCTTGTGGAAGGGAACGGTCGTTCCTCTTCCATCCGCATGGCGAAACTGTTTGTGTGAACCTCGCTGACGCACTTCGCGAAAGCCGAGCATCTCGAGCAACCGGATCACTTCCCGAGGTTTGAGTGCCGGTATATCGGGCATCAGGATGTGACTATCTGTTGTATACCCACAAACTCGGAATCAAGATCCGGGGCGCCGTCCTCAAGAAGCATCTCGACCACTTCCTTCAGATTCCCGTTCAGTTCGTCCAATGTCTCCCCCTGCGAATGGGCACCTGGAAAACCAGGCACGTACCCGACATACAGCCGGGTATCCCTGCACCATTCCACAACAGCAGTAAATCGCATTTCGGTCTCTCTTGTCTTTGAGGCAGGTGAGATGATTTAGCAGCGGGGCCAGCTCCACCAGTCCTTGTGGTAACTTTGCCCGTACGGCTGCCCGCTATCTTCCACCTCGACACAGGGGATGTCAACTATTGGCCGAGAGCCACTGGCACGGCCAAAACTTCTGCCAAGGCACTGTCTGAGAGATGCTCGAGACCCGGGGAGGAGTCTTCGAAGTCATCCGCCGGTCCGGCGAGCGCGGCAGGATCTTCAACGTCCACTTCCGCAACCTCCGCGGGCGCCGGTGTTCGAGGTACCGCCAGCCCCCTATATTGCCCGCGGCACCTGACCCGGAAAATCGGCCGCTCCCCAATGACCGAAACCCCACCCGAAGAAAAACGCCCCGACCGCAAGACGGTCGCGCTGTGGCGCGAGCACTGGCAGGACGAAAGCGACGCCGCCTTCCTCTACCGCCGGCTCGCCGCCTCCTCCACCGACGAGGAGAAGCGGGATCTCTACCTCAAGCTCGCCGCGGTCGAGGAGAAGCACACCGCGGTCTGGGAGAAGATCTTCGTCGACCACGGGATCGAGGTGCCGCGGCGCAGGCCCTCCCCGCGGGCCCGCCTTATGGCCTGGGTCGCCGGCAGGTTCGGCCCCGACATGCTCCAGAACCTGCTGCTGCGCGAAGAGGGGCTCGAGGTCAGGGGGTACATCTCCCTCTACCGGGAGAGCGATCCCGGCTCGACCGCCGACGCCGCCCTGCTCCTGGCAAGGGAATCCGCCCACCATGCCGAGACCCTGTCGAAGCTTGCCTCCAAGGACGGAGAACCCTGGCACTACACCAGGTCGGGCGGCTTCCTGCGCAACGTCGTGTACGGGTTCAACGACGGCCTGACCGCCAACTTCGGCCTCGTCGCCGGCGTCGTCGGCGCCCAGGTCGAGGCCGCCTTCATCATGCTTACCGGCGTCGCCGGAATGATCGCCGACGCCCTCTCCATGGGCGCCTCCGGCTACCTGGCGGCCAAGAGCGAGCGCGAGGTCTACGACCACGAGATCAAGGTGGAGCGGGAAGAACTGCGCTTCATGCCGGAGATCGAGGAGGAGGAGCTCGCCCTCCTGTACCGGACCAAGGGGGTGCAGGAGGAGAGCGCCCGCGAGATCGCCCGCGAGATCATGAAGTCCCCGGAGCAGGCGCTCGACGTGATGGTGCAGGAGGAACTCGGCATCGGCGAGCAGCGCGTCACCCCGTTCCGCGAGGGCTGGATCACCGGCATCGCCACCGCGGTCGGCGCCTCCATCCCGGTGGCCCCGTTCCTGGTTCTGAGCGGGCCGGCCGCCATCTGGACCTCCTTCGGCGTCTCGATGTTCTCCCACTTCGCGGTCGGCGCCGCGCGCAGCGTCTTCACCGGCCGCAGCATGTTCCGCAGCGGCGTCGACATGCTCATGGTCGGCTTCGGGGTGGCCGCCATCGGCTACCTGGTCGGCGAGCTCGCCGTCAAGTACTGGCTCGGTTAGCGGCCCCTTTCGAGCGGGGAAGCCGCGGCCACGGTTATCCTTTGGCGCTCCCGCCCGCAATCAAGCCGGCCCAAAGGACGGGAAGTCGCCGTCTTGCACGCACCCGGCGACCTTCGACGCAACAGGACCGGCAGCCTTACCTTTGTCGGCCCCTCGCCCAGGCAGCCCAACTTCATCCTTCGAGAACTCACCCATGGAAAACCGCGGCTGGAACGACAGCGCCAAAGCCAAACCCGCCGCCGACATCGACATCCGCTGCGGTTCCGGCCTGCTCAGCCGCGAGAGCCGGAGCTGGCCCCCGTACGGAGTCGTGACCACCCCGAGCGCCTGGAAAGCCGCGCGTCCCCACCTCACCCGCGAGCCTGACGGAATCGTCCACGCCGAGTGGCTCGACCAGCGCCACCAGCAGGAGCTGAGCCGCCGGCTCCCGGACGGCATCGAGCTCGTCGTCGGGCTCGGGGGCGGCACCGCGCTCGACGACTCGAAGTTCTGCGCCCTCGACAGGGAACTGCCCCTCATCCTCGTGCCGACCATCGTCTCCACCGGGGCGATCATCCACGGCATCTTCGCCCGCTGGGAGGGCCACCGCACCGTCGGCGAACCCGGCGACTGGCCCTGGGTCGACTGCGAGCACGTGCTCGTCGACAGCGACGTGGTGCTGACCGCTCCCCCCTGGCTCAACACCGCCGGCATCGGCGACATCCTCTGCGGGTACGCCGGCATCGCCGAGTGGCGGTGGCGCAGCAACCGAGGCATCGGACCGCCCTTCGACGAGTCCTGGGCAGAAAGCCTCCACGCATACCAAGAGAAACTGGCCGCCGACTTCGAGGCCGCCCTGGACCCGCAGGGCCGGCTGACCGGGGAGAGCGTGCGCCTCATAGCCCTGGCCCTGCAGGAGCGGGACGGCATGCTCGCCGGCGCCGGCGGCGGCAGCGGCGACCACCCCTTCTGGCTGGCCCTGGAGGATATCAACCGCCGCACCTGGATCCACGGCGAGATCGTCGCCCTCGCCGCCCTGGCGATCGCCTGGCACGCCGGCGAAGCCCCGGAGCTTCTCGCCGGACGCCTGCGCCGCTGCCAGGTCCGCTACGCCCCCGAAGCGGTCGGAGTCTCGCGCCGCGAGTTCGACAGGGGCCTGGAGTACGTCCCCCGCTACATGGAGGAGCGCGGCATCGACTCGATCCTGCGCCGCGAGCCGGTCGCCGGAGAGCGCGCCTCCGAGCTGTGGGACTTCCTGCACTCCTGACTTTCGCGGCGCTTCGGCCGCAGCGCCCTCCCCTGCATCGGCTGCCCCCCTTCGTTTCTGATTTCGATTGTACCGGCCCTGGCAGTGGTCCCGGCGCTTCAGCGGCTGCCGCCGGACTCGTCCCGGGATTCCCCGGTGCCTTCGGAGCAGCGGCCACAGGACCTCAAGGGATCCTCCACCCTCCCGGGGGGAGGCCCCGGCCCCTCAGCGGCTGCTGCCGGACTCGTCCCGGGATTTCCGGTTGCCTTTTTGAAGGGGCAGCGACAGGACCCCAATGGGATCCTCCAACATCCCGGGGGGAGGCTCAAGCGCCTGCTTGGCGCCCTGCGGCGCTCAAGGGAGACCCTCGCACCAAATTCCCCCCGGCCGCTTCACGCCCCATGAAACTCTGGAGACTGGCCGGCAATGTGTGCCTCTGCCGGGGTGGACTGCCGGCGGTTTGCTATCTGATCGGCGGGTGGGGTTAAGGTGGTTCCGGGTACCAAAAAATCCCCCGCCAGCCAGCGCCGGCGGGGGATCGGATCTTGTGGACTGAACCGGTTCGGAGGCTCAGCCGAGCGAGCTGTGGAGCTCCGTCCAGTCGTCGAGGTTGTTGAGGTTGACGGCGTCCTTGATCGAGCCGTCGTCGCCGATGCCGGCCGCCGACAGGATCCCGCCCCGCGTGTCGTCGTCGTGGTCGTACCCGGCGATGGCGGCGTTGGATGCCTCGATCTCGCTGGCGGGAATGCTGCCGCCGCGCTGGTCGACGACCCACTGCTCGAACTGCGGGTAGGTGGCGTTGTTGTCCTTGATGAAGGCGACCGCGGCGTCGCGGTCGACCTTGAGCCCGTCCAGAACCATCTGGTCGAAACCCATGCCGCACTCGTCGTACCCCTCCTCGAGCTGCCCGTGGGCGCTCAGCAGCACCTTCGACCAGAGCCGGGGGAGGTGGATGGCGCCGAGAGGTCCTGCGACGCCGGAGCTGATGGTGGGGATCATGGTTGGTCTCCTTGGTTTGTACGGCCTCTCTCGAGGCCTTGGGGAAAGCCCCGGCCGGTTGCAACCGCCGGGACGGGGAGAAATGCTTCGGAACGCGGAATCAATATCGCCCATGCCGGGACAGCATCCAAGAACCGGCCTTCCGGCGCTTCAGCTCCTTTCGCCCGGCTTCCGCAGGCCCGGATCCGAGACCGAGTAGGGCCAGCCCGATCCCCCGGCCTGCCGGAACTCATCCGCCCTGCCGCACATCCAGGTGAACATCTCCGCCACCCTCGGCACCGACTGCCACTTCCGCGTGCTGCCGCGGAAGTAGCCGTTCTCGTACGAATAGTCCGCCCGCGCCGGATCGAACCCCGGCTCGGGCAGCCAGTCCCGCCGCGGCGGCTGCGTCCGCCAGTACACCCACTTCAGGAGGTTGCGGACCCCGGGAGCCGGCTTCTCCGACTGCCGGTGCCAGATCGAGTAGGCGGTGAAGAAGACCGAGCCCGCCGGCGCCGCGGTCGACACCTGCCCGGCGAGATGGCCGTAGTGCTCCAGCTCCTCGCGCGCTATCGGCACGAGGTGCGAACCGGGCAGGAAGAGGGTCGGCCCCATCTCCGGGGTCACCGCCTGCGGCAGGTAGAAGACCTGCAGCAGCTCGCAGGTGCGCTCGAACCGCGAGCCGCCGTCGATGTGCCAGCGGCCGATCGGCCTGGGGCCCTCGAGCCGGTGGTTGGCCATCCAGTCCGGTAGCTGAAAGCCGGCGCCGAGCAGCGCCCTGCTGACCCCGGCGACCTCCGGATGCAGCAGCACCTCGTCGGCGAAGCGGTCCTCCCGGACCAGCTCCCCGGCGTTGGCCACCGAGTCGTCGGAGCCGGCCTCGAGATAGTTTCGGACCCACTGGTTGGTCGACTCGGGAATCACCGCCTCCAGGGTGAGCAGCCCGGTCTTGCAGAACTGCAGGACCTCGGAGTCGCCGATGGTCGGGGCGACCGGACCGGCGCGTCCGCCCCTCTCCAAGGAAGTCATGATCCCCGCCCTGGCGGTCATGGTCGCCACCTTTCGAGCACGAATTCGCAGGTGATGTGGGCGTCCTGGGTGTGTCCGGCGGGCAGCTGCACCGGGAAGCGGACGACGCGCCAGCCCTCCTCCATCGCCTCGAGGACGGTCTGGTAAGGCCACTCGGCGGCATCCATGGCGCCGTCGGAGACCTTACCCCCGGCCACCAGCGACATGCCGATCACCTCGCTGGTCACCGAGGTCGTCGCCGTCTGCAGGTAGAGGAGCTCCTGCCGCTGCCCGGCGGAGGAAGAGGCCGCGGCGAGGTCCCGCAGGTCCGCCTCGGTGAGGGATCCCTGCTCAAGCAGGGCTATGCAGTGTTCGAGCTGGTTCCGCGATGTCTCGTTCATGCCGGTCACGGCGCGATCCAGGGCGGCGTGTTTGGGACGGCCGGAAGATAACCGCGGCGGCCTTCCCATCAATTGCCGGCAGTGGATCGACGAGGTGACTTGAAAAAATGCGTTGCCATTGTCCACAACCGCGGTTGACCTTGAACCCTGGGACATACCTACCGCAGGGGGATCATCCATGGGTCGGATTTCCGCACGCGTTCCCGATAAGCTTGTCAAGGCACTGGACTCTGCCGCTTCGGAGCTGAAGCGAAGCCGCGCCGACATCATTGGCTCGGCGTTGGAACAATATCTTGAAGATTTCGACGACCACACCGTCGCCCTCAAGCGGCTTCACGACAATTCCGACCCAGCCCTGAACTGGGACCTTGTCAGGGACGAGCTGCCCCGTTCCGGTTAGAGTCTCAGGAACCCGATGGAACAGCCCATCAGATTGAAACTGTGTCTGATTGGTTTGTATCTGGCTGCAATGCTGTTTGTGGCGGCTGGTTTTTCCTCGGGTGCCTTCTGCTGATCCTGAGACACAAGGCGGCAGACCGGCGCATGACGAAAGCCTTCCGTGCCGAGGACTGATCTCGAGTTCTGGAACCGCCGCGCGAGCGCCGGCAGCATAGCCGCCAACCTGCTCTGGACCTGGGGCCACATCCGGGCCCACGGGAAACTGGCGGCGTTCGGCGTGGTCGCCGTCCAGCTCCTGCTGGGCCTCCAGCCCGCCCTGCTCATCCACGTCACCCGGAACCTCGTCGACACCGTGGTCGCCGCCGCGGGGGGCGGCTCGGCCGGCTTCGGCGACGCCCTCCCCTGGCTGATCGCCTTCGGCCTGATCCTGCTTCTCACCAACGAGGTGATGTGGAATGTCCGCGACCTCCTGAACCTGCGGCTCGAGCAGAACCTCTCCCACGTTCTGGGCCGCCGCCTTCTGGCGAGATCCTCGCGGCTGCCCCTGCTGTTCTTCGAGGCGAGCGAGACCTACGACCGTCTCGAGCGGGCGCTGGACCCGGGGCGCAAGGTCCACCGGCTGTTCTTCGCCGCCATGGAGTTTTCCCGGGCCGTGGTCACGGCGGTTTCCGTGGCCGCCATGTTCGCCCCGGTCTCGCCGTGGATCTCCCTGGCCCTGCTGGCGG
>JAPOZF010000194.1 GCA_026706165.1 Gemmatimonadota bacterium | reverse complement strand
TGGTCTCGTGGTGCCGGCAGGCGTGGCTGGGTCGGCGCGCTGTCGGGAGCGGTCCTGCTGGCTCTGGAGGTCGTCTGGTTCCGGTTCCTGCAGCTGTTCCTCCTGTCGTCGACCCGCGGCTTCGCCGTGATGCTGGTGGTGGTGCTGCTCGGTATCGGCGCCGGGGGTTTGCTCAGCGCTTTGTGGCTCCGCTTTCAACCGGCGGCCTACCGGTATTTCGGCCACCTCGCCCTGGGAGCCGGGCTTGTCACCGCGTGGTCCTACATCGCTTTCGAGGGGGTGCCGCAGCAGTTCAGCGGCGCGAGGACGGGCGACCCCGCCCACATGCTCGCCCTGTCGCTGCGCCTCATGCTGCCCGTCTGCCTGGTCTCGGGAGTGCTGTTCGCTTTCCTGGCGCGCGGAGTCTTCGAGGACTGCCCGGAGGAGACGCGTTCCACGGGCTGGGTGACCTTGTTCAATACCCTGGGGGCGGCGGCCGGGGCGCTTCTGGGGGGCTTCCTCCTCCTGCCACGCCTGGGGATTGAACTCTCCTTCTTCCTGCTGGCACTCTGCTATCCGGGAGCGGCCTTGCTCTCACCCCGGGACTGGTACTGGCCGTCCCTCAGGAAAATCAGCCCCGCCTGGGCCGTCCTCGCCGTGGTCTCCCTGCTGACGTTTGCGGCCTTTCCCTTCGGCCTGATGCGGGACCACTTCATTCCCGCTACCGCGCGCCCTTACCTCCTGAAGGATTCCCGTATCGCCGCGGTGGAGGAGGGGTTGACCGAAACCATCATTTACCTGGAGCACAACTATCGGGGCGTTCCCTTCGGCTTTCAGGTGATGACGAACAGCTACTCCATGACTGCTATCAACCCGTTGGCGAAGCGCTACATGAAACTGTTCGCCTATTGGCCGCTGGCCTTTCATCCCCGGGTGGAGAATGCCCTGCTGATCAGCTTCGGCGTGGGGAGCACGGCGGAGGCGCTCACCGGCGCCCGGGGGATCGAGCGGATCGCCGTGGTGGACCTCTCGAGGGACATGGTCGAATTCAGCGATGTCGTCTTCGGGCCGCAGCGCCGGTCGCCGGCAGCCGACCCGCGGGTGCGGGTTTTCATCGAGGATGGACGTTTCTATCTCCTGACGACCGGCGAGCGATACGATCTCATCACCGCGGAACCGCCCCCCCTGATGATGGCCGGCGTGGTGAATCTCTACACGCAGGAGTATTTCGATTTACTGAAACGGCGTCTCCGGGAAGGCGGTTATGTTACCTACTGGCTGCCGGTCTGGCAGCTCGCCGCCGGCGACGCGCTCTCGATCGTCAGGGGTTTCTGCAACGTGTTCGAGGACTGCTCGCTGTGGAACGGAGGGGGGATGAACCTGATGCTCGTCGGTTCGCGGGATGCATCCACCGGGCTGAACCGCCGCGGGTTCTCCCGGCAGTGGCGTGACGAAAAAACCGCCGCCGACCTCGGGTCGCTGGGTTTCGAGAACCCCGAGCTCCTCCTGACCACCTTCGTGGCCGACGCAAACCAGCTGGGTCAGCTGGCCGGGGAGCGGCCGCCGCTGACAGACAATTACCCCCACCGCCTGGGCCGGGAGGTCGGACGCGACGACCATTACTTCGCCGGCCTTCTGGCGCCACAGGCCCTGGTCGCCCGCTACCGGGACAGCGACTACCTGGCGCAACTGCTGCCCCCGGAGTTGCGGGAAAGCGCGGAGGCTTATTTCCCCTGTCAACAGCTTGTCGACCGGGCGCTGGTCCGGTTCCCCAAGCCGCCCCCTCTCGACCTGCCCGCCCTGGACAGGGTTCTGACAGATACGAACCTGCGCACCGTTGCTCTCTGGACCCTGGGAGGTGCGCTGGAGACGAGCGGCGCCATCGAGCAGCTGGTGGAGAACGGCTCGATTGACGGCATGGTTCACTACCACCTCGGCCTTCGCCTGATGGCCGCCAGGCGCTTCCTCGAGGCCGAGGACCACTTCCGTCGATGGCAGCAGCTGGAAGGGAACAGACCGAACATGTTCTACTTCCGCATTCTCTGCTTCGCCTACGCCGGAGACATGGAGAGGGCGCGCGAGCTCGTGGCCGAGCTGTCCCTGGCCGGCTCTCCGGGGCAGGGGGATGAACAGTACTGGTCCTTCGTCGGCGAGCGCTTCGGGCTGGAGCGATAGTTTCAAGTCGCGGTTGGAGACGGCGGCCGACCGGGCGGGCGAAGAGCCCCATATCAGCGGCTCCCGGCGTTGCCTTCCCCCCGCGGCCCCGGGAACCACTCGCCCAAGGCGCCTTGCGAGCCGGGCGCCCCAGCGCCGGGGTTTCAAGTTATCAGTGGGACGTTACAGCTCGAGCACCGCGGGGGTGTCGCCGCCGCTGGATCTCAGGCGGGGGCTGTCGTTGATGAGATCGGGGCTGTTGCGCAGACACAGCGCGTGCATCGGAACCGCTGCTTTTTCCGGCCAGTGGTACTCGACGTTCCGCAGGGACAGGCGCACGACGTTGTCCGCGACCACGGCGGCGCGCACGGCCCGGGTCTGCGGGTTGAAGTTCGACAGCTGCATGCTCCTGGCGGCCGGCACCGATTCCTCCGGATCCTCGATCTCGGGAACCCTGACGATGACGGTGTCGAGGGTGACGTCCCGTATGGTCGCCCCGTCCTGAGCCGTCATCACGATACGGCCGCGGCTTTCGCAGATGATGTCGCGGAAGATCAGGCCGCGCACGGTCCCCAGTTTCGCTTCGGGCCGCTTGAACTGCTGAATGTCGACGTAGATGGGGCGCTCGTTGGCCACCCCTTCATCGGGGAAGGTTCTGCCGGTGATGCCGCTGAAGACGGCGCGTTCCACCTGCCCGGGAAACCACATCTCCACCTGAATCATGCGCAGCGACCGGTTGACGACACAGCCGCTGAAGACCACGTCCCGCACAACGCCGGCCACGTCGGCGCCCAGGCCGAGAGCGGCGCAGTTGCTCGACAGAACGCAGTTGGCGACCGTCACCCGCTCGCAGACCGAGTCCTCGTTGGTCGCCTTGACGATGATGGCGTCGTCCCCAGTGTCGACGTCGCAGTGGCTGATCCTGACGCCGCGGCAGCCGTTGACGCCGATGCCGTCCGTGTTCGGCCCGTAGCGGTGACCGCGAATCCTGACCCCGTGCACCGATACGGTTTCGCAGTCGAACAGGTGCAACGCCCAACCCGGGGCCCGGCGAATGCCGATGTCGACGATCCTGAGATCGGTGCAGCCGACCAGCTGCACGAGCGGGCTCGGCCGGCCATCGGCGCCGCCGTTCACCTTGAACCTGAAAATGCCGTAGGGCCGGTCCTCTTCCCCCTCGCAGGGGATCCAGAATGCCGTGTCCTGTCCATCGATGACGCCGTCGCCGCTCAAGGTGAGGCGGTCGCAGCCCCGCGCCAGCAACAGGTGGAAAGGGGACTGGTCGACGTTGCGGGCGGCGCTCTCTGCCAGCGGGTAGTCATTCAGGTCGTGGTGGGCCTGAAGGACCGCGCCGCGCTCCAGATGGAGCTCGATATTCGATCTCAGCGTGACCGTGGTCGTGATCCAGGTTCCGGGCCCGACGGTCACCCTGCCGCCGCCGCTTTCATGGACGGCGTCGACAGCCGCCTGCAGGCGTTGGGCCTGCTGGCGGCCTGGATTCAGCTCGCCGTCGAATTCGATCCGTTCGTTCATCCCGCCCTCCTTACCTCTGCAACACCTTGTCCTTTTTCCGCTTCAGCCATGGCTTCGATGATCCGCAGGCCGGAGACGATCGATTCGGGGGTCGCGGTTTCAGCGATCGACTCACCCCGGACGGCAGCGGCGAACTCCTCCCATTGATAGTCCCCGCTCATGCGGCCGACCTGCCCGCTCTCCACCACGACGCGTTCGGCGTCCATCGAGCCCATGACGAGCGCCAGGTCCGCGCCCGGCCTGCTGTTCCGCCCCGGATCGGCGTTGCGGTACACCGTTCCCCTCTCGAAGTTGAGCACCATGCGCAGGCGGTGGTGATCGCCGTCCTCCACGCAGAAGGATGCATAGACGCTGGCCAGGGCGCCGCTCCTGAACAGAATCGACAGCTGGGCGTTGTCCGCGGTGGGTCGCCGGGTGAACACACGGCTCGAAAAAACGGACAGGCGTTCCGCTTCCCCGAACACCCGGACCAGGTCGTTGATGAGATAGATGCCGATCCTGAAGACCGGTGCCGCCGGGCATTTCCCCGGGTCGTCGTACCACCGGCCGTCGGGCGCTTCGCGGTAGCGGACCCACACCGACGCGCTGCAGCCCACCGGCTCTCCGAGGCGGTGGGTCTTCTGCCACCGGCGGATCAGCTTGAAGTCCGGCGTCTCCACCGGCGATGGAGAGTTGAGATGGATGACGCGGCCGAGCTCCTTCGCTTTCCTCAGAACTGAAAGCCCGGCGCCGCAGTCCAGCTCGAACGGCTTTGTCGTCATGACGTCCTTGCCCGCCTCGACCGCCCTGTCCAGGAGCTCCGCTCTCCCGCCGGGCCCGGTGAACAGCCCGATCGCCGGGATGCCGCCATCGGCCAGCAGCTGATCCAGACCGGTGAAAAACGGCACCCGGAATTCATCGGCGCGCTGCCTCGCCTTGTCTTCGTCCATATCACAGACGGCAGCGAGCTTCACATGCCTTCCCGCTTCGCCATGAACGATCTCGTGGGCGATATGGCGCCCGAAGTTCAACCCGACGATGGCTATCGGGACGGGTTCCATTGACGATATCCCTCGTTGTTCAATCTTTGCCTCGACCGGATAAAGTGTCCGCAGAAATATGTCGCCATTGGGAGGCCGATCTCAGGCGCCTTGTGAACCGGACGCCTCGCGTCCCAGTTGTGTCAATCTATCTCTGCGAGGGGACCCAAGCCCTCAATATAGAGGCCCTCGGGTGGCATCCAGAACACCTGGACCGATCCGGCGATTCCTTCCCGGCAGGAGCCACCAGCCCGGAACCGGGAACACCAGGCGGGTGGGTCCCGAGCAGGAGAGACGCGAATGGGGGTGATTGAAAAATGGGACCTGGTCGAATACGTCGACCACGACTGGGCCGCCGAGGTGGTGTGGCGCGACCTGCAGTCGAGGCCCGGCGCCGACCATCTAGAAGTGGTCGACGAAGGCGGCAGGACGACGGCCGCCCAGCTGCACCACTCCGAGCCGAAGGTCGCATGGGTCACCGATCTGCCCGCGGGGGCGCGCAAATCCTTCACCCTGCGCGAGGCGGCCGCGCCGCCTGACACCCCGCTTTCCCTGAAGATCTCGCCCGGCGTTGCGGAGGTGACCAACGCCTCCTTCGGCCTGCGCCTGGGCTGGGAGGGAGCCGACCTCCAAGCGGGCCCGATCGTCGCGGTCCGCGGGGTCGACGGCATCTGGTTCGGCGGCTCCTCCTTCGACGCGGACACGCCTGAGCGGCAAGACCTGCGGTGCGAGGTCCTCGCCGGCGGTCCGGTGGTGGTGCGGCTGCGGCAGACCTTTGCGCTCGCCGACGGCTCCACCCTCCGCCTGACCTGGGAGGTCGGCGCCGCCGCCGCCGCGGTGCGCTGCTGGCAGGAGCAGCAGGGGGACGCCGGCGGAGCCGTGGTCTGGCACCTCGGCCGCGGCTTCGAGCCGACCCAGGCGTACTGGCGCCCGCACACATCCTCGCGGGTGCCCATCCATCGCCAGCACGATTACCACCGGCATACCTACCCCATGCGCTATCCGTCGGAGCCCGAGCGCATGGAGCTGGGGTTGATGTACATGCACGGGTTCGACCGCAGCAACATCTGGGCGGGCTGGTACGCCGGAGGGGAGCGGCGGGACGTGCTGATGGTGGCGCCGATCCGCCCCTCCCGGACCCGGGTGGCCGCAGGAGAGCTGTGGACGCGGCACCCTTCAGGCGCCGGCTACACCCACGCCAACCGGCTGCGCTGGGCGCAGCACTCGGCTGTTGAAGTCGACGGCGAGAAGCGCATCGACCTGGGGCTGCCCCTGCAGGAGGGGGTCAGGCCGTTCGCGCTGGCCATGCTCGACCGCGAAGGGGCCGACCTTTCCTGCGAGCAGGGGAGGAATCCGGCCAACGACATCGACCGTCTGTGCGCGCGGCTGATGGCATTGGGCCTGAACGACTACGCCCGGATGGACCTCGACTGGCCCGGCATCAGGGAGGCCCGCTTTCCCGGCATCTTCCTCGGCGCCGGCGAGCTGCCGGAGATCCGCAGGACGCTGGAGGAATGGGACTGGTTCAGGGAGGTCTTCTGCGCCCATGTCGAGGACGAGTTCTTCAACAGTCTCGCCGGAAACGACATGCTGCTGGCCAAGGGGCTGCCCCCGATCGGGCGCGATCTGGCCGGCGCGTACCTGGCCACCGGGGACGAATCCTACGCGGCCCGCGCCAAAGAAGAGCTGGTTCCGCTCTTCGAGCCCCTGGTGGAGTGTATGCTGGGATACAGCATCGGCAACGAGCGGAACTTCGGCATCAGTCTGGCCCAGTCGATTCCCCGCGACGCGCTCGCCCTCGATTTCATTCTCGGCAGCGGGCAGTTCACCGCGGAGGAGCGCCTTGCCCTGCTGCGCAAGATGCTGTTCCTGGCCGAGACCATCATGAGCGAGGATACCTGGCCGCGCTACGAATCCGGCTTGGCGCTCAGCATGCGGAACTTCAACACCCACGTGATCTTCGGGCGCGCCGTCCTGGCGGGCAGGTCCGAGGGCCATCCAAGGCAGAAACAGTGGTTCGCCG
>JAPOZF010000437.1 GCA_026706165.1 Gemmatimonadota bacterium | reverse complement strand
CCTGTTCTACCGCTGGGAGGTGATGATGCGGGAGTCGGCGATCCTCGGGATCCTCGGGATCTCCACCCTCGGGTTCTTCATCGACAGCGCCATCGCCGACGACAAGCTCGACAAGGCGGTGTTCCTGATCCTGGTGACCGCGGCGCTGAACATCGGCATCGACACGGTCTCGCAGAAGATCAGGAGGAGGCTGCGGGTGAACACCGGGGCGGTGTTCACCTACCAGCGGTAGGCGTCGCGGGGGCAGGGGGGCGGGACCCGGGAATCCGGATCCCGAGGGGGGACCGTCGCCCCCCGGACTTCCTTCCGGATCGCCCGCAGGCGGGGCGGCACCACCCGGAAGTTCCGGCCGGGTCGCCGGCCCGAGTCAGGATTCCTGCCGGTCGCAGAAGTCCCGATGCGGGAGCGGCCCGGAAGAAGGGCGCAGCCCCCGGCGTCTCTCCTATTTCAGCAGCATCATCTTCCGCATCGACACGAAGCCGGCGGTGGAAAGGCGGTAGATGTAGACGCCGCTGGCCGCCTCGCGTCCCTGTTCGTCCCTGCCGTCCCAGGTGAACTCGTGCCGACCGGGGCCGAGGCCTTCCCAGGTCAGCAGCTGCACCCTGCGCCCGGACAGGTCGAAGATCTCCAGCCCCAGCGGCCGGCCCCCTTGGCTGTCAAAAATGTCGAAGCGGATGGTGGTCCCGGCATTGAACGGATTGGGCGCGTTCTGATGCAGCGCCGCGGCCAGGGGAAGCGCCGGCCCCCGCAGGCGATATGCCTGTTCTTCCGCCACGACGATCATGTCCCGCTGGAGGGATGCGAACGGCTTGAGCTCATCCGGCGGGGACCGCACCTCCCGGTACTCGATGACCGGATCCCCCGGGGTGAACTCCGAGTCGATCCAGACGCCCTCGCGCAGGTAGAACTGCCTGCCGAACCAGGAGGCGCTCGCGAGCTGTTCTTCGACTGCGGTGGTGAAACCATCGCCGACCGCTTCGTCCGAGACCCCCTGGGGCAGGGCCAGCGGCTGTTCCACCCTCGACAGCTCGGTACCGTCGCTGCGCACGACCCGGTCCACGGCCACGAAGGAGGTGTAGGCCGTTAGCAGGTTGTAGGTCAGCCCCAGCTCCATGATGTGGCTTTGCACCCGCAACTCGTCTTCGTACCCCAGCCCCGCGTAGTCCCCGAGGGTGGCGATGAGCCGGCGGGCCCAGAGATAGCGGAGCGCGGCGTTGGACGGGTCGGAGGCAACCTGCGAGACGTCGATTTCATAGCTGTACTCCCCCTGTCCCGTATGCCCACGCAGGGACAGGGTGCCCTGCCGTTCCCCCTGCCATTTCCCGTAGACCAGGACGGGCCGCTGCGCCAGCAGGTCGGGGATGACGACCGGCTCCACTTCGTAGATGTCGAACCCCTCGGCCGCGAGGGTCGCCCCGGAAAGGACCGGTGTGCGGATGTACTCGCGGAACCGGGCGGCCGTCTCTTCCGCCTCCTCCTGGTGAGTGACCACGAACGGCTCGCCGAACCCGACGCGCGCGATCCCCTCGATAAGGTGGCGGTTGACGCTCGATCCTATGCCGAAGGCGAAGACGTTCGCTTCTCCGAGGTTGTCCCTGATCAGGTCGAACACCTCCGCTTCCGCGGAGATGTAGCCGTCGGTGGCGATCACGATCGAGCGGGAGGTCGTAGCGCTCGTTCCCGGCAGCCGCATGGCGCGCTCGAGGGCCGCCCCGAGCCGGGTGCCGCCCCCTCCCTCCCTTGCGTCGATGAACTCGAGGGCAAGCTCTATGTTCTCGCTCGAGGCGGGAAGGGATGTATCCGACATCAGGTTGGAAACCCCGGCGAACAGCATCACGTTGAAATGGTCGGTCCGACGGAGCGGCTCGATCAGGTCCCGCAGCAGGGCCTTCGACACATCGAGCGGATAGCCCCTCATAGACCCGGATACGTCGACGACGAAGATGTACTCCCGCGGGGGTATCTCCTCCTCGGCGACGCGTTCGGGCGGCTGCCCCATGAACAGGAAGAAGTTTTCGTCCAGGAAGCTGTCGCCCTCCGCCTCGTAGAGCAGCAGGCCGGTTTCGATCCGGTTCCCCGCCAGGCTGTAGCGCAGGATGTAATCCCGGTTGCCGCCGGACTCGTCCGAATCGAGCAGTCTGACCTGCGCCCTGCCGGCTTCCGGAAAGGAGACGTCGACTTCGTGGGAAATGGAGTACACGGATTGAACAGGCACCCCGGTGTTCAGCTCGACGTCGATGTCAAAACTATAGGTGGCCGGCTCCCCTTCACGGGTGTACGGCGTCGCGACGAACAGATCCCTTGGATCGGCCTCCGCCAAGGGGGTCTCGGAGTACCGCGGTCCGACCACGGTCGGATAGACGAATTCGTACGCCCCTTCGGTCGGCACGAGAGTTTCGGTATAGCTGAGCTCGACGAAGATGCGGTCTCCCGGCAGGATGTTGCCCACCGTCATCTGGAAGACGTTGGGCCTCTGCTGCTCGAGGAGCGAGGCGGTGCGGCCCTCTTCGATGGCCTCCTCGTACTCCTGCCGCGCCTGCTCCCGCTCCCGTATCTCCGCGGTGATGACGCGGTCGCCGATGGTCATCTCCATTCCGTAGACCGCAGCCTGGGTCGAGGCGGGAAAAATGTAGGTGGCTTCGAGGGGCCGTTCCCCCTCGTTGGCGTACTCCTGGCGGATCCGGACGTCGGCGATGACCCCGGCGATCGACACGGTGGCGTAAACCGACTTCAGGGGCAGCTGGTCGAGGTCGGGATCGTCGGTTTCGACGAAGAAGAACGGGGAGAGGGTTTCCTGCGGCGGCTCCAGGAATTCGTGATCTCCACGACCTGGGGCCGGAAGGAGCAGGAGGGTCAGAAGACAGGCGATGGAAGCGGCCATGGCTCACCTCCGGGATCCGGGGGGAAAAACCGGGCAGACTCTTTCGGTGAGTGTAATCGTCTGTGGACCGGATGTCGATGCCGCCGGCGGGCAGGTCAGACCGCGACCAGGTGCCGGCGGTTGGCGAGGATGTCCTTCACCGCGGCGATCAGGCGGTCCACCTCGTCGCAGGTGTTGAAGAAGTGGACGCTGGCGCGCAGGTAGCTGACCCCGTGAATCTGCGGGCAGCTGTTCTCGATCTTCTCGTCCCAGAGGCGCTGGCTCAGCTTCATCATGTCGATGCCGTCGATGACGAACGTCGACATGAAACAGGAGGTTTCCGAACCCATCGGCACGGTGAGGCTCAGCCCTTCGATCTCGAGCAGCCGCTGCTTCAGGTAGCGGCTCAGGCGGTAGCAGTAGGACTGGACCTTGTCCGGCCATCCGATCTCGCGCATGAAGTCGATGGTCGTGCCCAGGGCGGCGAAATGGGTCTGGTCGCGGGTGCCTGCGAGGTCGTACCTGCGCGCCGTCGGGGCGGGCCGGTCGTCCCCTATGAACAGGGGGCGCAGCACGTTCTGGAACTGCTCGGAGACGTAGATCATGCCCGTCCCCTTGGGGCCGAGCAGCCACTTGTGGCAGCTGCCGATGTAGAAGTCGCTGCCGATGTCGGACAGGTCGATGTCTATCTGCCCGAGCGAATGGGCGCCATCGATCGCGGTGATGGCGCCGTGCTCGTGCGCCAGGCTGCAGATCTCGCGGGCGGGAACCATCAGCCCGGTGAAGTAGTAGACGTGGCAGAAGGTGACGACGCGGGTGCGCTCGTTCATCGCCCCGGCGAAAGCGGCGACGACCTCTTCTTTCGTTTCGACGCGGTTCGGCAGCTCGATGGCGCGGACCGTCAGGCCGTCCCGCCTGGCCACGTACCGCCACAGCGCCTCCATCGCCGGGTACTCGTGGTTGCTCATCAGGATCTCGCCGCCAGCCTCCAGGCTCAGTCCCTGGGCGACGGTGTTCATCCCCATGGTGGTGTTGAGCACGAGGGCGATCCGGTCCGGCGTCGTTCCGGTGAAGGAGGCCAGCTTCTCCCGCGTCTCTTCGTTCAGCGGCCCGAGGGTATGGCCCATGTGCGCGCCGACGTCGGTGTTGAGCAGCGCGTTCAGCTCGGCAATGCGGTCGACGACGACGCGGGCGCACGGCCCGAAGATGCCGCCGTTCAGGTAGGCGATGTCCGGCTGCAGCAGGAACTGCTCCCGCACCCCGGCCCAGTGGTTGATTTCTTCCCTGGAAATGCCGTGATCTGCCATTTTGCGTCTCTCCCCCTTGTTGAGGCCGGAAAGGTAACTGCTTGGCCGCCTCGGTTGAAGTGCCGTGGCGGGGGCCGGCTGAATCAGGCCGACCTGGCAGTCTTCGGAATCCGCGGCATAACCGGAGGGGCCGGAGAACCCCAAGGAGAACGCTTCGGCGGTGGTCCCGTCAGGGGCGGAAGAGGTTGACGCTGAAGCGGCGCCCTGGGTCGAACCACTGGCGCTCGAGGGTCATCCCCGCCGCGGCTGCCAGTTCCTCGATCTCGGCTTTTGAGTACTTGTAGGAGTTCTCGGTGTGGATGGTCTCGCCGTCGGCGAACCCGACTTCCAGGTCCAGCCCCTCTATGGCGACCGTCTGGGCGCCGGCGCTCTCGAGGTGCATTTCGACGCGCCCGGGCTTCTCCTCCCAGACGGCGCGGTGGCGGAACCGCCCGAGGTCGAAGCGCCCCCCGAGGTCGCGGTTGATGCGCGCCAGGATGTTCCTGTTGAAGCGGGCCGTCACCCCCTCGCTGTCGTCGTAGGCGGCTTCGAGCACGGCCCCGTCCTTGCGCAGGTCGATCCCGGCGAGAAAGCGGTCTCCCGGGGACATGGCGGCGCGTACCCCGGCGATGAAGTCGGCGGCTTCCGCCCGCTCGAAGTTGCCGACGTTGGAACCCAACCACAGGATCAGCCGCGGTTCCCCGGGGTGCTGCCGGAGGTACTCGAGGCCGTCCCCGTATTCCCCGGCAACGGCGAGGATCTCGAGGTTGTCGAACTCTTCGGTCAACGCGGCCGAGCTTTCCTCCAGGGCGGACCGCGAGATGTCGACGGGAATGAAGCGCAGGCTTCCCTGGCGCTCGATCAGGGCCTCGATCAGCAGCCGGGTCTTGACCGCGGAGCCGCTGCCGAGCTCGACGAGGGTGAACCCGCCGGCGAACAAAGCCGCGATCTCGGCCGCCCGCTCCTCGAGGATGGCGTGCTCCGCCCGGGTAAGGTAGTACTCGGGAAGGCCGCAGATCTCCTCGAACAGCTTCGAGCCGGCCTCGTCGTAGAAGTAGCGGCAGGACAACCGCTTCGGTGAGACGGTCAGGCCGGCCCGGACGTCGCCGGCGAAATCGTCGGAATGGACGCGGCCGTCCGCTGCCAGGAGAGTGACCGCGCCGTCGGCGGTAGAGGCGGGCTGGGTGGCGAAAAATGCGATAGCCAGGGCTCCGGGTTACTCCACCGGCACGCCCCGGCGGCCGGTAGCTGTGAACCCGGTCCCGGGACAGGAATGGGGGTGATCGCCCCCGGGATGTTCCACGGGTTTGAGGCGTCGGCCCCGGCGGCCGGCAACCGCCCATCTGTTTCTGGAGCAGTACAAGGTTTTGGCTCCGGCTTCTATTCCACCGGCTCCAGCCGCAAGCCCTTCGGCACCAGCACTCGCTCCGAAAGCTCGAACAGCCCCTGCACCGCCAGGGCGAGGAGCGCCGCGGGAATCGCCCCCTCCATGATCAGCCGGTTGTCGGCGAGCCGCAGGCCGGTCATGATCGGCTGCCCGTAGCCGCCGGCTCCGATGAAGGCCCCGATGGTGGCGAAGCCGACGTTGATGACCGCCGAGGTCTTGATGCCGGCAAGGATCGAGCGCGAAGCGAGGGGAAGCTCGATGCGCCGCAGCCGCACCCGCGGCGGCAGGCCGAGGGCGGCGGCCGATTCCATCAGCGGCCCCGGTATGTCGCGGAGGCCGGTGCAGGTGTTGCGCACGATCGGCAGCAGGCTGTAGAGGAAGAGGGCGGCGATGGCCGGGGGTTCGCCGATGCCGAACGGCTGGATCATGAACACCAGCAGGGCGAGGGCGGGCAGCGTCTGGATGACCCCCGTCAACCCGAGGATCACCTGCCCGAGCCGCGCCCACTTTGCCGCGAGGATCCCCAAGGGCAGGGAGACGGCGATGGCCGCGGCCAGCGAGATCCCGGTCAGGGCGAGGTGCTCCCGGGTGCGCCGCAGCAGACGGTCCCACAGGGTCGCCTCGACGACCTCGCTTTCGACCTTCAGGGCCTCTCCGAGAAAGTCCGCGGCGACCTTCGCCTCGGGCACGAGGTCGAGCTTGGCGCGGCCGTTCAGGCCGGACATGGTCCTGTCGTCGATGAGCCCCTCGAGCCGGAGGATCGACTGCACCGCCTCCGGGGCCTTACCGGCCAGGTCGGAGCGGTAGAGGACGACGGCGTTGTAGACCGGGAAGTGGCCGAGGTCGTCGGCGAGGGTCCTCAGGTTGTAGAACTCGATCTCGGCATCGGTCGAGTACAGGTCGGTGACGTCGATGTCCCCCGACTCGAGCCCGCGGTAGGCGAGGTCGTGCTGCAGCCCCTGCACCTCCCGGTGCGGCAGGCCGTAGCGGTCGCGCAGGCTGGGCCAGCCGTCGCCGCGGTCGAGGAACTCGTTGCTGAAGCCGAAACGGAGGCCGGGCTGCTTCTTCAGGTCGGATATGGTCCGCATCCCGAGGCTGTCGGCGAGCGCCTCCGGCATCCCCATGGCGTAGGTGTTGTTGAAGCCGATCGGGCGGCTCATCGACAGGCCGTGCTCGGCGAG
>JAPOZF010000039.1 GCA_026706165.1 Gemmatimonadota bacterium | reverse complement strand
GGCCGCTTCGCATTCCACTCGGAGTAGATCGACCGGTACGGAGGCAGCTGGCCGGGACGGCCGGTCTCGGTGCCGGCCAGGGAGTCCCTCCAAAGCTGCCGGTCGTAGGTGAGGGAGCGGATGTACTCGGCCGCCTTCTCCTTGTTGCCGCCGTGACGGAGCAGGGCGCATCCCGTCGTCCAGAAGACGGTGGAGCCCTCTCCCCCGGGAAACTTCGGCAGCGGCGCGAGGGCCACCTGATCCGGGTCGTCCCAGTTCTGGGCGAAGCGCAGGGCGGCGTTGAAGTACTTGGTGTAATAGCCGACGCGCTGGGCTCCGAACGCCACCTCGTCCGGGGTGTTGTTGACGCCGCCGTCGGAGGTGCCGGCGAGCAGGACGTCGGGATTTGAGACCGCCATGATCTTCTTCATCAGCACCAGCGACTCGACCGAGGCGTCGTGGGTGAAGTCGAAAAGGCCCTCCGGCGTGTAGACGTCGGTGGTCATGCTGTGGGCGAACGGCGCCAGCGAGCGCCAGCCGTGGGCGTCGAAGGTCGCCCCGAAGTGAGCGGCTTCGGAGTCGACCACTGCGTGGGCATTTTCAAGGTACTGCTCCCAGATCTCGGGGGGCGGCCCGGTGATTCCCGCCCGCGCCGTGATCCCCGAGTGCCAGCCCATGCCGATGACGTCGAGCAGGAACGGCCAGCTGTAGAGCTTGCCGTCGACGCTGCACTCCTCGCGGATCGCGGGGATGATGTCGTCGATCACCTCCTGCGGGATGTAGCCGTCCCAGGGCTCGATGACCCCGGCCTCGATCATCGCCGTCATCTCGACGAACGGGGTCTGGCCGACGTACACGTCCCAGGTGCTGCGGCCCTTCCTCGCCTCGGCGACGAAGCGCTCGATGCCGAACCCTTCGACCGGGGCGATCTGGTAGTCGATGCCGGGAAAGCGGGCGTTGACCCGGGGTATTCCCGGGTGCAGGTCCTCGATCCACTTGTAGAAGGTCGGCCTCAGGGAGGGCTCCACTTCCTCCCCGACGCAGCCGGCGACGCCGATGCCGGCCAGCCCGAGTCCCGCCATCAGGGACCGGGACAGGAACTCGCGGCGGTCGATCTGTCCCAGGATCAGCTGCTCCCGGAGGGAGGGGGGCGGGGATTCCCGCCCGGTGCTGTGAGCCATTTCCGTTTTCCGGCGGTCCCCTGGCTGCGGGCGTCTGTTCGGCGGCCGGTTATCCGCGGATCCGGCCGAATCCATACGGGTGATTTTGTGCATGATGGTTGGTTTTGAGAGGGATTCGGACTGTCAGTGATCGAAAAATGGGAGCCCCCGGGGGCGGCATCAAGCGAAGGCCGGGACCTCGACCTTTCTGCCGTACACCGGAATCTCGAGGCGGCGCGCCGGGGCATCGCTGTCGAGCAGCCCCAGCCTGATGCGGTGGATCCCCTGCTGCGGCGGCTTCCAGCGGTGCGACCAGAATGCCCAGTCCCTCCCCGTCAGCGGCGGGCAGGCCGACACCGGCTGCAGCGGCTCTTCCGAGGCGAACGACACCCCCAGCCTTCCGGGTGAGACGCTCGCCCCCCAGGTGAGCCCGACCACCCGCACCGCCTCCTCCCCGTCGAGGCGCCAGCGCTCGGCGCGCACCGGCGCCGCGGTGCGGTCGACGACCGCGGGCAGGTAGTCGCGGGCCAGCCGCGGCACCCCTTCCTGGTGGGTCCGCAGGGCGAACTCCCGCATCTGCGAGGTCGCCGGCTGATCGTCGCCGACGAACTCGATACCGTCGAGCCACTTTACGCAGACGCAGCCGTACCAGCCCGGCACCATCAGACGGACCGGAGCGCCGTGGTCAACGGAAAGTTGCTCCCCGTTCATCCCGACCGCCAGGAAAGCCCCCGCTTCCGTCAGCTCGTCGATGCCGAAGACCCATGCGGCCCCCGGGGCGCTGGTCTTCGACCGGGGCGGGTTGCCGTCGAACCCGGATACCAGCACCCGGCCGGCGGCCGGCTCGATCTCCGCCAGGGAGAGCAGCTCGGCGAACGGAACGCCCGTCCACTCCGCCGAGCCGATGAGCCCGTAATGGACCGGGGGGCCGTTGCCGGCGCACTCCATCAGCGTCTTTCCCAGCGGCCGGGCCCAGGAACGGATGCGGTCGATGCCGACGTCCGCGGGCCGGCGCACCAGACCGCGCACGCGAACCGTCCAGCCCTCGGCCGGGGGCAGCTGCGCCGGTGGAAAGGTGCGGATGAAGAAATCCTCGTTGGCGACGGTGAGGCTGTCGAGCTTCGACAGGTCGAGGGCGTAGCGGCCGTCAAGCCCTTCCTTCCGGCGCACCCCCGATGGGAAGGTTCCCTCGCCAACGAACGGGAGCTCCCCCAGAAAGCGGCCACGGGCAAACGGGTCCGGCAGCCCGCTGCCGGCCAGCCGCCCCTCCTCCAGGGCCAGAGGCTCGTTCGAGCCGCACCCCCAGAGCAGCAGGGCGGCGGCGCCCCCGGAACTCTTGAGAAACTCCCGCCGCGACAGCGCCGCCGCCCCTTCCCTCCGGCCATCCTCCCGCATCAGGGAATGCTCTGGTGATCGCGGTCGCGCACGCGGTACCAGCACAGCAGCCTGTCGTTCTCCGGGACCGGCGGCCCCTGGCCTCCCGGGTCCGCCAGGTACAGGAAGGCGGCCGACGAATGGCGGAACGGCCTCGCCTCTTCGGAAAACGGGTTGGTGAACTCGATGCGGAAGCGCCGCCGGAAACGGATGGCGTCGCTCTCGTGGACCCGGTACATCGCCGCCATCGAGTTGAGGGCGTCCTTCACGGGCAGACCGTGCAGGCCGCCGGCGAACTGCCCCTCGCGGAAGTACCACCCCCCCATGAAGTAGTCCTCGAGCCCGGTGCCGGCGATGCGCGGCTTCTCCCAGTCGTCGTCGATGAAGACCTGCTCGGGCGACTCGAGGAAGCCGAGGTAGTTGCGGTCCCGCGCCTGCATCGACAGGGTGCAGCCGGCGAAGTGGCCGCGGCCCTGTGCCTCGGCGACCACCATGGGGTCGGCTCCCTCGTTCTCGCCGGTGCGGAACTGGCCGTGGAACCAGGCGGTGTCCCCGGGCAGCCCGCCGGTAAGCTGATACAGGATATTGGCGTACACCTGCGTGTCGACGTGCTCGTCGCGGTTCTCGACCTCGATGCGGAAGCCGCTGCGGAACGGCATGGGAAAGCGGCTGTAGAAGCCCCCGCTCGACATGCCGATGTAGCGGGATGTGAAGTTGGCCACCTCGCACAGGCCGCATCCGAAGAAGTCGCCGACCGGGACCTCGACCGCGGGGCGGTCGCTGCCGTCCCAGTAGATGCGCAGCATCAGGGTCTTCAGGATGGTGGCGCTGACCGGGGCCTGCGGCTCCCAGTTGCGCCAGAACCAGCCGGGGAAGGTCAGCCAGAGCTGGGCGACGTACCCGCAGCCGTCGACCTCGGCGAGGGTGACCGTGCCGCCCCGGTCGACGGGCAGCTTCTTGCGCACCCCCCGGTCCCAGGTGCAGGCCTGGTGCGTCTCCTCCTCCCGGAGCGCGGCGATCCCCAGCGGTCCTTGGGAAAGGGGGTGCATCAGATCATCTCCAAGTCGGAGCCGGGGGCGCGCACTGTTTCGTCGAGGTGGGAAAGCAGCATCCGCTGGCCGGCCGGGGGCGGCGCGGCCCCGATGTCGGCGGTGATGTCCCTGCCGGGGAAGTTCATTCCGGTCGCAAACAGAGAGGCCCCCTGCCAGGGGGCCTCTCGGGAAATCGCCATCGTGCTCGTGTCAGCGGCGCGCGATCAGGTCGTCGACCACCGCCGGGTCGGCGAGGGTGCTGGTGTCGCCGATCTCGTCCATCTCGTCGGCGGCGATCTTGCGCAGGATGCGGCGCATGATCTTGCCCGACCGCGTCTTCGGCAGCCCGGGGGCCCAGTGGATGACGTCGGGGGCGGCTATCGGACCTATCGCGGTGCGCACCTGCCTCTTCAGGTCGTCCTTGAGGCCGTCCTCGTACTCGACCCCGGCGTTCAGGGTGACGTACGCGTAGATCCCCTGCCCCTTGACCTCGTGGGGGAAACCGACGACCGCGGCCTCGGCCACGTTCTCGTGCAGCACCAGGGCGCTCTCGACCTCGGCGGTCCCCATGCGGTGGCCGGAGACGTTGATGACGTCGTCCACGCGTCCGGTGATCCAGTAGTAGCCGTCCTCGTCGCGGCGACAGCCGTCGCCGGTGAAGTAGTAGCCGTTGTACTGCTGGAAGTAGGTCTCCTCGAAGCGCTTGTGGTCGCCGTACACGGTGCGCATCTGCCCCGGCCACGGCGCCTTCATCGCCAGCACTCCCGAGATCCCGTTGCCGTCGATCTCCCTGCCGCTCTCCGGCTCGAGGACCGCCGGCTCGATGCCGAAGAAGGGCAACGTCGCCGATCCCGGCTTCTGCGGGATGGCCCCGGGCAGGGGGCTGATCAGGATGCCGCCGGTCTCGGTCTGCCACCAGGTGTCGACGATTGGGCAGCGCTCCTTGCCGGCGTTGCGGTGGTACCAGCGCCAGGCTTCCGGGTTGATAGGCTCACCGACGGTGCCGAGCAGCCGCAGGCTCGGCATGTCGTAGCGGGCGGGGTACTCCTCGCCGGCGGCGGCGATGGCGCGGATCGCCGTCGGCGCGGTGTAGAACTGGTTGACCTTCCACTTCTCGATCATCTGCCAGTAGCGGCCCGGGTCCGGGTAGTTGGGGATGCTCTCGAACATCACGGTGGTGGCGCCGTTTGCGAGCGGGCCGTAGATGATGTACGAGTGCCCCGTCACCCAGCCGATGTCGGCGGCGCAGCAATAGATGTCGCCCTCGTGGTAGTCGAACACGTACTTGTGGGTGACCCCGGTGTAGACCATGTAGCCGCCGACGTTGTGCTGCACCCCCTTCGGCTTTCCGGTTGAGCCCGAGGTGTAGAGGATGAACAGCGGATCCTCCGCATCCATCTCCTCGCAGGGGCATTCGGCCGATGCGGCGGCCATCAGGTCGTGCCACCAGAAGTCGCGCCCCTCCTTCATCTCGACCTCGAACCCGGGGTCGCCGCTGACCCTCTCCACGACGATGCAGGTCTCGACCGGAATCCCCATCTCCGCTTCCGCGGAGGCCATGGCGGCGTCGGCGACCGGCTTCATCAGGATCGGCTTGTCGCCGCGGTGGGTGCCGTTGCAGGTGACGACGGTGGTGCAGGTGGAATCGACGATGCGGTCGGACAGCGAGTCCGCGGAGAAACCGCCGAAGACGATGGAGTGGACGGCGCCGATGCGGGCGCAGGCGAGCATGGCGACGGCGAGCTCGGGGACCATCGGCAGGTAGATGGAGACGCGGTCGCCCCGCTTCACCCCCCGGGACTTGAGGACGTTGGCGAACCTGCAGACCTGCTCGTGCAGCTCCCGGTAGGTCAGGGTGCCGTCCTCGCCCGGCTCGTTCCCCTCCCAGATGATGGCGACCTGGTCGCCGCGGGATTCAAGGTGCCGGTCGAGGCAGTTGTAGACGATGCTGGTGCGGCCGCCGTCGAACCACCGGATCGAGATCGGGCCCTTGTCGAGGTCGTAGTTGTAGGAGCGCACCGTGTGCCACTTCTCGAACCAGTGGAAGGTGCCGGCCTTTTCCGCCGACCAGGCCTCGGGATCGGCTGTCGAGCGCTCGTATTCCCGCTGGTACTCTTCGAGGCTCCGGAAGTGGGCGTTGCCCTGAAACGAGGGACTCGGGGGATATATGTCGGACATCGAAACTCTCCTGTCTGCTGGGTTGCGGGCATAATATCCGCAGACAGGACAGGTTGGCAAAACGGAACGGGCATCCGTCCAAGCCGCGGAGGTTGCGTGCCTTATCAGCCCATACCGGCTGTCTCGCACCCCCCGGGACTCATGGGGCAAGGGCAATCGAAATGGGGTCCTCAAGGGTTTTTCGATATCGAACCCGGGGACACTTCCCCGTCCCTTGCCAGGACCCCTGATGCTGCTTGACCTGCCCTCTCCGAAACTGCATGCTGCACCCGCATATTCCGGGCAACTGCCTCTGCGCTTCGCGTCCTTTTCTCCGAACCGGATTTAGCTGCTGGAGGACATTATGGCATACCGCGGTTCCTTGTTTCTTCTGACGCTCGCAGTTGTGCCTGCGGCCCGTGCCCCGGCAGCCGCACACAACGGCGACCGCGTGTTTCCGATCAGCTATTTATCGGAAGAGACCCTGGCCCTTCTCGACCAAGACGACGGCATTGTAGAGGACTGGGTGGACGCCCTGGGTGAACCGACGCTGACCCCCCTGGACTTCAACCTGTGGTCGGGATTTGACATTTCCTACGACCAGCACGATCCAGCCAGCCTCGATTTCCGCATCTGGCTGGGATGGAGTCCGGACGGCAGAATCCATGTCGCCGGACAGTTCGTGGACGAAGTGTACGTAAATGAATACGACCCTCTGGGGGGCCTCTACTCGTTTCCATGGGTCCATGACGGCGTGGCACTTCTGGTCGATGGCGATCATACCGGTGGTCAGTTTTCATGGATAGCCTCGCACGGTGAGCTCGAGGAGGCATTGAAGACGAACAGGCAAGCCCAGCGTTACGGGAATATTGCCATCGCCCCCAGCGGCGGTCCGACGATCAGTTTGCTTGGAACTACGGTTGGTACAGATGGTTTCGATGAGATCGATCAGCCGGTCGACTGGATGTTGCACCCCCCATTCGCCCGGGGAGGAGGAGGCGTGTTCGGGGGAAACCCCACCATCTGGGTGACC
>JAPOZF010000228.1 GCA_026706165.1 Gemmatimonadota bacterium | reverse complement strand
GGGAACCCGGTCACTCCGAAGGGTACTCCGCCCTGGGTGACGTCCGCCTGCGGCAGAACCAGCTCGACGAGGCGATCGAGGCCTTCAGCAGTGCGATACGGAACACTCCGCAGCGCGTCCCCCTCTACAGGAAACTGGCCCAGTCCTATGCCAACCAGAGCCGCTACGTCGAAGCGGCCGATGCCCTGAACAAGGCGCTGGAGCGCGACCCGGATGCCGTCGCCACTCATTACAGCCTGGGAATGATCTACGAGCGTCAGACCGAGTACGAGGACGCACTTTCCGCGTTCCGGCGCGCCACCATGCTGGATTCGACCTACGCCGACGCTCACTGTCAACTGGGGCGGATTCTTCTGCTTCAAGGGCTGCCCGAACAGGCTGACGCAAGCTTCCGCACCGCCCTCCGGCAGCGCCCGGGGCATGCCAAGGCAGCCACAGGAAGGGCAACGGTATTGATCCAGCAGGGCAAATATGCGGAAGGGGAGGCCCTGTTGCGCGGCGTGCTCGAAGCAGACCCGTTCGAAGCCGAAGCCCGCCACCGACTGGGGAACCTCTATCTCAGGCAGGGGCGTTCCGAGGAGGGCAGGGAAATCCTCGATGCGTTCGAGAGATTGCGCGTCGTCAGCCACGAGGTGAACCGCTTCCGACGGATTCTCAACACCCATCCGCGGGATGCCGACGCCCACTACAACCTCGGGGTACTCTACGCGGGGCAGGGGCTGTTCCGGGAGGCGGCGGCGTCGTATCGCAGGGCCCTGGCCGTCAACCCCGGGGACACGAGCGCCAGGAAAAACCTGGCCAATCTGCTCCGCAAACACCCCGAGCAGTTCGAAAACAGGAAAACAGCAACAGGTCCGGAAAAGGAGCGACCCTGATCATGAAATGGTGCTGCAGAAGAACCGTGCTGACCCGCCCGAGTCGGACGATCACCCTGCTGTGCGTCGTCGCGGGGTCCTTTTCACTGGCTGGTTGCGGGCTGAAGTTCGGCCACCGCCACTTCGCCGGGCCGATACTCCCGGTATCGGCGCAGGAGAACGAGTCGTTTACCGTGGGCGATGACCGCAGCATAACCTTCGTCCTCGACCGGCTCGAGATCTCGCTGCGCTCGGTGACCGCGGAGATGCTCAACCGCCAGTTTGCCCGCAACTCCGAGGTCGACGATGGCTCCGCCTACCGGAACCCCACCCAGATGCAGACCAATCCGTTCACTTTCGGCGACTGGGTCCCGCCCGAAGCGGAGCGCGCCCCGACCAGGTTTACGGTTTTCTTCCTGAACGTGAAGAACTACGCCTTCCCCAAGGTCCGGGTCGATCCGGAAAAGGTCGTGCTGACCGCGGCCAACGGACGCCGCTACCCGGCGCTCAGCCTGCACGCCCTGCTCGAATACTACTGGCCCTATGCGGTAGCCTACGCCGGCAACACCTACAAGAGCTACGAGGAGCGGCGCGACCTGCTCCGCAAGTCGATGTTCCGGAACGAGAACATCTTCAGCGGCCAGGAGTACGGAAGCTACGTGGTGTTTCCCGCCCTCGACTACGACGTCGAGGATTTCGAGGTGATGGTCCACGACGCCATCCTCCGGTTCGACTACCGCAACGAGCCGACCGAGACGGTGAACATTCCGTACCAGTTCAGCCGCGAGGTGTACCAGGCCAAGGCCCCGCGCACCGAAGAGTACTATTAGCGCCTTTCCCTCCGTCAGGGGCGCTGGCGCGGCGGTCTGGGGGGGCTGGTTCCCCCGGCGGGCCCTGCTTCTGGCTGTCTCCGGTTTCTTCGCGCCGGACCCGGCAACCCCCGCCCCGGCGGTTTTCACCGATGTCGCCGGGGCCGCCGGCATCTCCTTCCACCACCGCAACGGCGCCGCCGGCGACAAGCACCCTTTCGAAACGATGGGCTCGGGGGCCGTCTTCTTCGACTACGACGAAGACGGCCTGATCGACCTGTATTTCGTCAACAGCGACGGACCGGCCGCCCTCTACCGCAACGAGGGGAACGGAACCTTCCGCGACCGCGCCGAAGTTTCGGGTGTTTCCGACTCGGGGTTCGGACTCGGGTGCGCCGCGGCCGATTACGACGGCGACGGGGCGATCGACCTGTACGTGACGGGGAACGGTCCGAACATACTGTATCGCGGCGGGGAAACCGGAGGTTTTTCCGCGGTCACCGAAGCCGCCGGGGTCACCGCCCCCGGCCTCAGCACGGGTGCGGCGTTCGGCGACCACGACCGGGACGGGGACCTCGACCTCTACGTGGCGACCTACGTCGAGTACGACTCGGCAGGTGATTTCCCGGAGTGTTTCCAGGCGAGGTACAGGGTGTACTGCGGTCCCCAGATGTACCAACCCGGGGCCGACCTGTTCTTTCGCAACGACGGCGACGGGACTTTTACCGACGCCACCGGCGAGGTCGGGCTGCTGCCGAAAGCCGCCAAGGAGCTCGGCGCCTTTTTCAGCGACTACGACGACGACGGCGACCTCGACCTCTACGTCGCCGGAGACCGCACCCCCAACCTGCTCTACCGGAACGACAACGGGCGCTTTGCGGAAGTCGGAATCCTGGCCGGAGCGGCGTACAACGACGCCGGAAAACCCCTTGCCGGCATGGGGGTGACCTCGGGGGATTACGACAACGACGGCCGCTTCGACCTGTTCGTCACCAACTACCAGCGCGAGACCAACAGCCTGTACCACAACCTCGGTTCAGGTTTTTTTGCCGACGTGACCTTTCAGCAGGGATTGGGTGTTCCCAGCCTCGGTTTCATGGGCTGGGGGACCATGTTCCTCGACTACGACAACGACGGCGACCGGGACCTCTTCGTCGCCAACGGCCACCTCGACCCGAACATCAGCCTGTTCGACGACGTCGACTACCCGCAGCAGAACCAGCTGTTCAGGCACGACGGGGCGGACCGCTTCTCGGACGTGTCGGACGAATCCGGGCCGGGGATGAAGCCGGCTCATGTGAGCCGGGGCGCGGCCAGGGGGGATTACGACAACGACGGGGACCTCGACATTGCGGTGGCCAACAACGGAGAGCCGGCCAACCTGTTGCGCAACGACGGCGGCAACCGCGGCAACTGGCTGCAGCTGCACCTGAAAGGGGGAGGGGCCAACAGCAGCGCCATAGGGGCCAAGGTGACCGTCAAGTCCGGAAGCCTCGTCCAGGTGGACGAGGTGCGTTCCGGCTCGAGCTACCTGTGCCAGAACGACTCGCGGCTCTTCTTCGGACTGGGGGACCGCGAGCTCGTCGACCGGGTGGAGATCCGGTGGCCCCTGGGGCGGAAGCAGACCCTGACAGGACTCGGCGCCAACCAGATCCTCGCCGTCGAAGAACCGGCTGACTGACAGTGTCCCGGCCTGCCTCCAGTGGGATTCCCTCCGCGTCGGCTGGGAATTTGCGGAAACCCTCGGGGCGGGTCGGGAAAGGGGCTCAGGTTTTTTTCAGGGCGGCGTCGATTTCGTCCTGGTAGGTGCTGAGCTCGCCGCTCTCCACCTCGCTCATCTTCACAGGGCGGCCCGCGACGGACGACTCGAAGACCGCGTAGACCGCGGCGACGTCCTTCATCCCCTCGACGCCGTCTACCTCGAGCTCGCGCCCGTTGAGGATCGCTTCTCCGAGTTCGTAGTACTCCAGGGCCAGCAGCCTGAAGTCGATGTTCCCCTCGGCCAGCTTGTCGGGGAAGAAGTGGGCGGCCAGGGGCTCGAGCTCCAGCCCCGTGGCCGAGGCCATGAGCTCTTCGTAGGGGACTTCCTCCTCGCCGGTCCTGACCAGGCAGGTACTTCCCCCCCGGGTCCCGAAGCCCCGCAGGGCCCCCGCGTCGCCGAAGATGATTTCGCCGCCGCAGCCCCCGTGCCCGCCGATGCCGACCATCCAGCTGACGAATGCACCGCTTTCCAGGCGCATGCTGGCGATGGAGACGTCCTCCGCGGTGGCCGGGTACTGGTCCGCCATTTCCTCGAGGCGCTTGCGGTAGAACTCGTTGTCGACCCCGATCCCCTCCGGTTTCCTTCTGACAGGTTCTACGAGGCGCACGTCCCCGTAGACCTCGTCGATGTCTCCGAGCTGGTAGCGGATCAGGTCGGTGAAGTGCACGCCGACGTCGAGAACCATGCCGCCGCGGTCTTTCAGGTGGCGCCACGGGGTGATGAACACCCTGTCCCCTCCGCTCAGGTGGTGGAAGGTGGCCATGTACGGAGTGCCGATCCTGCCCTGCCGCAGCAGGTGGTTGACCAGGCGCGCCGAGGGGTCGCGGCGGAAGTTCTCGGCGACCGACAGCAGGCGGCCGTTGCGTTCGGCCGCTTCCATCATCGCCAGGCAGCCTTTGACGGTGATCGCCATCGGCTTTTCCACCATGACGTGGAGGCCGAGGTCGAGGGCCTGGCACACCACCTCTTCGTGAAAGCAGGGATCGACGACAACGTCGACCGCCCGCAGGCCGGGCAGTGCCGCGGCCATCTCTTCGACCGCGGTGAAGACGGGAGGCCTCGACCCCGTCATCCGTTCGACCTGGGCCGCCGCCATCTCGGCGTTTTCCCGGTTGACGTCGCACAACCCCGCCAGCTCGATGTTGGCGAACGGTGTGCCCAACAGCTCGTTCAACCCGCTCAGGTGGCGGCCGCCCATGCCGCCGCACCCGATCACCGCCAGTTCGACTTTTTCCACCGCGAATGCCTCCTGTAATCCCTGACCTGAATCAGTCCGGCTCGAAGATCAACGCTCCCGCCGGCAGTCAGCCTGCATTTTCCGGTCCGGAACCGGACCGCGAACTCCCCTCAGGCGTGAGAGGTTCGGCCGCCGCCCAGGCGACCTTCAGCACTACACGAGCTCCCTGACTCCGACTCCCTGCTCGAGCTCGGCGACGCTGGCGAAGGCCACCAGGACGCTGGAGACCGCCCGGTTGTCGAGGACCCACGAGATCGCCCTCTCGGTCGGGGGCGCGACCTCCCCCGGCTCGGCCAGCTCGCGCCAGGGTCCCGATACGATGGGGTACACCAGGGGCAGCTCATCGCGGATCCCCTCGCCCCGGGGCGACAACTCGATCACCCTCGACTCGTCGGCAACCTCCCAGTCGGTGGCCGCCTTGTCCTCCCAGCTGATCCACTGGCCGCCGAGGGACTTCATGATCAGCACTCCCGTCCCCGCCTCCAGGGACTTCCTCAAGCCTGGCTCCTGCCAGCGGCAGACGTAGTTGTAGACCACCAGGTCGGCGTCGGCATCCGGGTCGGGGCCGTTGGCGGCGTATTCCTGCTGGGCTTTCAGGTAATGCCGGATCAGGCACAGGGAACGAACCTTTCCCGCCCGTTTCAGCCGCTCTACGCACTCGGCGAGACCAGGGACCTCCCGGTAATCGGGATGGTGAACCCGCAGGATGTCGATCCGGTCCCGCCTGATGTTGGCCAGGTGCCTGTCGACGATGACTTCGAGCTGGTCGGCCGGGGGCCCCCCCACCTTCAGCGAGAAGTGGTGGTCTCCGCCCGGTCCCTTCAACTCGTCCGGGATGTGCACCTCGTCGCCGTACCCCATGTCGAACAGGTTGACGCCGAGCTCCCTGGCGCGGAGGTAGATGGCCCGCTTCTCTCCGGGGGGCGGATGCCCGGAGAACCCCTCGTAGTGAGCCAGCAACCCGCCGAGGGCGATGGTGCTCAGCTCCATGTCGGTCTTCCCGAACCGGCGGTATTCCATCCTGCCTGCCTTTTTCGTAACGGTGGTTCGAACCGGCGTCAAATGTAGCAACCGGTCAATGCCGCGCCAGCCGGTCGCGGGCCCGTCGTACGGCTTCGAGCTCCTGGTCGGCGCCGTTCCAGCGCTCGAGGAACGCGCCGTATGCCCGGGCGGCCCGCTCCTGGTCTTCGCCCCGGTCCAGGGCCTGGGCGAGTCCGTAAAGCGCAAACCCGCTGTGCGGCCGCCTGGCCAGCACCGCCTCGAACAGCTCGGCTGCCTGTTTCCGGTTCCCGGCCTCGAGGTGGGCTTGCGCGAGACTCTCGAGAACCGGCCGCGCGTACAACGGCGGCTCGTCGTAGCCAATGGCTTCCAGGCTGTCGGCGGCGGCGCCCAGAGTCCGGAAGGAGAGCTCGTACTCCCCCCGGGCCCGGTGGATGTTACCCCTCAGGTCCAGCCTGGCGACGTTGAGCAGGCGCCGGCGGCGGGGGGCGTCGTAGGCGTCGTTCCCGGCGCTCGATCCCGGGTCATCCGGCGCGGGAAACTGACTGAGCCGCTCCCCGGCCGCGGCGACGTCCCCCTCTCCGAGGTGGGCCATCCCGAGGGAGAATGCCTCCATGGCGCGCGCGTACTCCCCCGCGAACGTATCCCTCACGGTGTCGTTTGCGGCGATCGCGGCCAGCTCGCCTGCCGCCCGCGACCAGGAACCGAAGCGCATGTGCAGCCGCGGAAGGGCCATTCTGCCCTGGTAGAAGAAGAAGGGGCGCCGCGGCACAAGGGGCACCTCCTCGAGGCGCCGGGCCCATTCCAGGCCCTCGCGGTAGCGGCCCTCCTCGGCGCAGTTCGCCAGCAGGTAGTTGAGGTTGTGGACGTAGTTCCAGACCCTGGATACGGGCACCCGCTGGTCGGCCATGTAGGTCGAGTCGACCCGCATCGAGGCGATGAAAGACCGGCGTGCCTTTTCGTACTCCCCCAGGCGGTAGTATACGTGGCCGGGCATGTGGACCAGGTGCCCGGCTGCCCCCACCACCCTCTCCGGCACGGGACCCCGGGCGGGGCCCCGCCCCGGGCCTCCCGCCCCGG
>JAPOZF010000572.1 GCA_026706165.1 Gemmatimonadota bacterium | reverse complement strand
ACGACATCGATCCCGAGTACCCCTATGACCTCGACCTGGAGGGGTTCCACCTCAGCACCTGGGCGGAGCCCTTGCCGGGTCTGCGCCTGGTACCCGGACTTCTGCGCACCGAACAGATCGCCGGCGGGCGCGGGAACCGCGTCGACTACCTGCGCCTCCACTACACGTTGCGCGAACCCGGTCTGGGCGAGGTCCGCTTCGAGCACGAGATCAAGCGCGTCCGCGACGACATTCCCAACGAGACCGTGAGCGTCTCGGAGGTCCCCAGCGGCGCCTACAATTTCAGCGGGGTCAAGTACGAAAGTCAGTTCGGCACGCTGCGGGTCGCCGACGAGCTCAACTACCGCAACAGCCTCGCCAACCGCAGCCATGTGACCAGCCGCCTGACGGCGTTCGGCCGTCTCCAGCTGGTCAACCGGGTGAAGGTGGAGATCAACGAACAGCGGGAGAGACTTTTCGACGACGGCGTTTTCCAGCCGGAGGACCGCCTGGGTCTGCTGGCCGGGGTGCACAAGACGAGCTGGTCCTGGCGCCGCGGCAGGTTGACCCTCACGCCGCAGTTCAAACTGCTCTATCTGCGCCGGGAGCGCCGCAGCCTGGGAGTTCCGCTGACCCACGAGCGCGAGATCATGCCGATTCTCAAGGCCGAGTACCGGGTGACTTCGAGAACCGCCGTCAAGGCGGGCATGCAGGGTCTGCCGTTGTCCGGCCTCGCCTACCAGTTCAAGGACCTGACCGACGACAGCCGCAGCTTCGAGAGCCGGGACTGGGCTCTGTTCGTCACCAACCTCTCCGAGTACTTCGGCTACGACATGACCGTCAACACGGGACTGGCCTACCGCAGGGTCGGGTTCCTCGACGCGCGCCAGCAGCAGCGCAACAGCAGGACCACGTCGATGTTCATGAGCCTGATACTGGGTTTCTGATGAAGCGCGCTGAAGGAGGTGAGCTGCCGTGAGCGTGGGCTGGGGTATTCTCGCCGGCCTGTCCCTGTTGATCGCCGCGGCGCGCAACGTTCCCACCGCGAGCGACCTCCAGTGGTGGTTCGAGGAGGGGCAGAAGTTCTACGCCTCGGGGGCGTACGACCAGGCGGTGGAGAAGTACGGCCTGATCACCGCGGTCGAAAGCCGTTTCCTCGAGACCGACTCGCTCTCCTACGCGGTGGGAGAAATCTCCGCGCCGGTCCGGGACGTGGCGCTCTACCAGACCGGGAACTCCTACTTCAAGATGGCCCGGGAGGAGCTGGAGCTCGCCCGCCGCGCCGCCAGCGAACAGCGGCGGGACCGCCATCGCGAGAGCGCGCGGGAGCACCGGACGCTGGCCATCCGGTTCTTCGAGAAGACGGAAGGGCAGACCGGGAACGCCGACCTGCAGGAGCTCGCCCGCAACCGCATCGTCAAGGTGCTGTACGAAAGCGGCGACTACGAGCGCACCATACGGGAGGCGCGCCGCCTCATCGAGAGGTACCCGGAGAGCCGCTACACGAGGAGCGCCCTTTACGACATCGGCTGGTCCTACTACGAGCTGGAGGAGTACGGACCGAGCGTGGAGGCATTCGAGGAGCTGGTGGCGCGTTTTCCGTCGGGGTACCAGCACGACCGGGCCCTGTTCCATATCGGCGAGAGCCACTACAGCAAGGGGCGGTACCGGGAGGCCCTGCCCTACTACCAGCGCCTCGTGGAGCTGGCCCGGATCGACCAGCTGACCGACGAGGAGCTGGCGCGAATGCGCCGGGAGAAGATCGCCGACCTGGTCGACGAGACGGTGCTGGAGCTGGCCATGAAGTCACAGATCAGAGCCGGCTCCTGCTACGCCAACCTCGGGGAGTACGAGAACGCGGCCGAGGTCTACCGCAGCGCCATCGGGCTGTTCACCAGGGAGCGCTCCCTGGCCGAAGAGGCATACCGGCGCCTGGCCGACATGTACCAGCAGGCAGGTCAGTTCGACCGGGCGGTGGCCATCTACCGCGAGGCGATAGACTGGGTAGCCGATCCCGCCTTCGGGGTGGGCGGGCCGTCGCTTCTGGGCGAGCGCTACTACCAGACCGGGCGCTTCGAAGAGGCCATAGACGAGTACAGACTCTACATGGGAGCCTACGCCGACGCGGCCAGGGCGGCCGGGTTCGGTGTCGACGAGGCGCGTTACAAGGTCGGACGGTCCTATTACGAGCTGGCCCGCGGGCAGCGGGAAAGCGGCGATTCCCGGCAGGCAGTACCGCACCTGCTGAGTGCCGTCGATGAATACGAAGCGGTGCTGGAGGAATTCCCGGACAGCTGGCTGGGACTGGCCTGCCACTTCAACATCGGACTCTCCTACCAGACGATGGACACCGCCGGGGGCCGCGCCCGGGCAATGGAGAAGTTCGACTTCATAGCACGGGAGCATCCCCGGGACGAGTACGCTCCCGGCGCACTCTTCCAAATCGCCCGCATGCACTTCAACCAGGGCTCGTACGCAAGCGCTGTCGAGACCTACGAACGGATCGTGGCCGACTACGGCGATTCGCCCCGGCTGGACACCGCCTTTTTCGAGCTGGCCATCGCCCGGAAGAAAGCCGGCCTCGACGAGCTGGCTGTCGGCAACTTCCTCGGAATCGGAACCGAATCCGCCCTCTACGTGAAGGCGCGCCACGAGGCCGCCCAGCTTCTGATGGCCATGGGGAAGTTCGATCGCGCGCTGGAAGAGCTCGCCGGGGCCCTGGCGCTCGCCGAAGGCCCCGAGCGCGGGCTCAACCACTACCTGCAGGGCAAGGCCCTGGTGGGCAGGGAGGCCTACGCAGAGGCCGCCCTCCGGTTCGGCGAAGCCCTCGAGCTGCTCGAAGACCCCGGACTGGCGGAGAGCGTCCGCTACAGCCGCGGCGTCTGTCTGATGCAACTCGAGCGCTACGCGGAGGCCGAGGCCCTCCTGGTGGTCCTGACCGACGCCGAAGACCTGAAAGTGCGCCGGGCTGCACAGCGGATGCTGGGCAAGGCGCGCATCGAGCTGCACCGGGAGGAACAGGCCCTCGAAAACTATCGCATCCTTGCCGAGGAAGCGGCCGATCCGGCTGAAAAGGCGGAGTACCTGCTCCTGCTGGCCGAACTCTACCACGGGTTGGAGCGGGACGAAGATGCCGCCCGGCTCGCCCGCCAGGTCATCGGGCTGCCCTTCGCGGACACCCGCGCCGAGCAGGGGGACTATTTCATCAAGGAGCGCGCCTTCTACCTGCTCGGGGATACGTTCGTGCGGCGCGGCATGCACGAAGCGGCGATCGAAACCTATGCAGAGGCCCTGGGTTCCTATCCGTCGGGCTTCTACGCCCCGGACATGCGCTTCGCCGTGGCCAGTTCCCGCATGCAGCTGGACGACCTGGACAGGGCCACCGATTCCTTCGAGGCCTTCATACGGGAGTTCGGAGAAGATCCGAATCTGCCCTATGCCTATTACTACGCGGCCTACTCCCATTTCAATCTCACCCGCTTCGAACGGTCCGCCTCCCTGTTCTCCGAAATGGCGAGCCGTTTCCCCGGGCTGGACGTGACCCCCGACGCCCTGTACCGGGCCGGCGAGAGCTGTTTCAATCTCGGCCGCTTCGAGGAGTCTCTCTCCTACTACCAGCGAATCCTCGATGAGCACCCGCAGTCCGACCAGGTGGACGGCGCCCTCTACAACAAGGCGTGGGCGCTGCTTGAAAGGGACCGCGGCGCCGAAGCTGCCGCCGTCTTTCGACAACTGGTCGAGCGTTTTCCCGACAGCGAGTTCGGTCCGAGCGCCCAGTTTTCCATAGGTGACTATCACTACAACCAGGAGAACTACCGGGAGGCCCTCGATGCCTACCGGAAGGTCGCCGAGCTCTACCCGCGCAATCCACTGGCCGGGAAGGTCCCGGACCTGATCGCGGGGCTCCGGGAGAGCCTGGCGTTTCTCGATTACCAGAAAGCGGTCGAACCGTACAGGGAGGCGATGGCAGACAAGGATCCGGAGAAATTCCGGCGGGCAATCGCGCTCTTTCAGCAGGTGGTCGAACAGTATCCCGGCACGGAGAGCCACACAGGCGCCTTGGTCAACATGGGCATCTGCTACGAGAGCCTGAACCGCTGGAAAGAGGCAGTCGCCGCGTATGACATGGTCTACCAGGCCTACGAGGACGGGAAGGCGACGGCCGAAGCCTATCAGTTCGCCAGGGCCCACAGGGAATGGATCACCGCCAACCGTCTCTGATCCGGAAAGGGAAATGCAGGTGCACCGACTTCTGATCTGCCCCCTGGCCCTCTTCCTCGCAGCGGCCGTTTCACTCGATCCGGCCGGCGCCCAGGTGTTTCCCGAGGAGACTTTCACCCAGCGGCAGCGCGCCGGGAAAAAGCGGGCCATTGCCATATCCGCGGTTCTTCCCGGTCTCGGACAGGTGGCCCTGGGTTCTCGCTTCAAGGGCCTCGGCATCTTCCTCGGGGAGCTGACCACGCTCGTCGTGGCGGTCAACGCCAACGAGAACTACAAGACGCTCAAGGGGCGGCACGAGCAGGAAACGGAGCGCTACCTCGCCCTGCGCAACGGGGGACGGTTCGAACAGGCGGAGGAGCGCTGGCAGACGCTCAAGGGTATGGAAGAGGACCTGGACAGCTACCACAGCTGGCGCCAGCTCGCCTATCTGTCGGCAGGCATCTACGTGTACAACATGGTCGACATACTGTTCTTCGCGGCACCCGGAAACGGCGCCCGGGAGGCGCGCCGGGAAGCGCCGGAGCGGTTGCGGTTGAGCGCGAGGATGATCGACCGGTCGCCGGGAGTGGGCATCACCTGGCACGGCCTCTGATGAGCGGGAGCGGACCGGTTCATTCCCCGCTGCTCGCCGCGCTCGCGTTCGCTCTCCTCACGGCTTCCGGTTGTCTGCATGTCCGTCTCAACACGGCCGTCGCCGCCGACGGCGGGACGCTGCGCAGTCTCGACCTGTCCGTGGACGAGGAGTTCGGGCCCCTCCTGATGCAAGCGCACGAGTCCGGGGGGCAGCTGGTTCCCGCCCCGGACCGGTGGAGGGAGAGGACCCATGTCGAGGACGGGCGCTTCCACCGGGTCCTCACGAGGGAATCCCACGATGCCGACGGCATTTCCGACCGCGAGCTGCGGAGCCTCTTCGGCCAGTGGATCGAGCTGGGCCCCTACGAGGAAGGGGACGCGGTGGAGTTCGACGTCTACCGCACTCTCCCGGCGACCACCTACTCCTTCCGGGAGACGTTCAACATACGTCCCGGCGCCGCCGCCCTGACCAGGGCGCGCGAACAGCCGCTGCCTCCGGTGGAGGTCCGGATTGCGGTCGAGATGCCAGGCCGGTTGCTCGAATCTCCTTCGGCGGCGCGGACAGAAGGGGGCACCGCCACCTGGGACTTCACCATGGCCATCGAGGACACCGCCTCTTTTGCCGGGCAGGTGACGGTCAAATCGGGACGCACGCATTTCTGGCACTTCCTCCTGGCGGGGATCCTCGTCATCCTGTTCCTCGCCTCTCTGCCCGACCAGTTCCGCCGTTGAGAAACGGTCTCCCGCCCTGAGAGAGGAATGTGCTGAAAGAGAGGGATCGCTCCACCCGCGACCTGGAAGAATACCGCGGCCTGATGGAGGTGCCGTCCGAGTTCGAGGATGGCTTCAACATGCGCTCGGTGCTCGGCGCCTTCTTCATCGGCTTCGTCATGCTTCCCGGGTCGATCTATCTCGGTCTCATTGCCGGGCGCGGCATGGGACCGGCGGCCGAGTGGGTCACCATCATCCTGTTCGCCGAGATCGCCCGGCGGTCGTTCACCGTCCTGCGCAAGCAGGAAGTTTTCATCCTCTTCTACATCGCCGGCGGCCTGACGGAGGTGGTGCTCGGCGGCGGCCTGATGCTGGCCGGCGGTCCCTTCGCCGAGGCGATGTGGCATCAGTACCTGGTCCAGTCCACCGCGGCAGAGGGGTTCGGCATCTCCGGGCAGATTCCCGAATGGGTATCCCCGCCGGCCGATTCGCCCGCCATGGTGCACCGCACCCTGTTCCACAAGGCGTGGATCCCAGCCGTCGCCCTCATCGCTTTCAAGTACATCGCCACCAGGGTGGCCTGGTTCGGCGCCGGTTACACGCTCTTCCGCATCACCTCGGACATGGAGAATCTGCCGTTCCCGATGGCGCCGGTCGGCGCCCAGGGAGCGCTGGCGCTGGCGGAGTCGACCGGCGAGAAGGAGACGTGGCGCTGGAACGTCTTCATCGTCGGGATGACGACCGGGGTCCTCTTCGGCACCGTCTACGTCGGCGTGCCCGCCCTCACCGGGCTGATCATGAAGGAGCCGCTCAACCTCATCCCCATTCCCTGGATCGACACGACCTTCCTCACCGAATCCTTCCTCCCGGCCAGCCCCACCGGGTTGATGACCGACCTCGGCGTGGTGATCACCGGCTTCGTGCTGCCGTTCTGGGTGGTCGTCGGCGGCTTCCTCATGGCCATGGTTTACGTGCTGGTCAATCCCCTGCTCTACAACGCCGGCCTGCTGACGATCTGGCGCCCGGGAATGGACACGGTGACCACGGAGTTCGCCAACTCCGTGGATCTGTGGATGAGCGTGGCCATTGGAATGGGTTTCGCCGTCGCCGCGATCGGCCTCGTCACCGTCTTCCTTTCGGCGAGGCAGACCGCGCGCGCGCGGGCCGGGAAGCCGGCCTCATCGGCGCCGCCCCCGGGGCGCGGCGACATCCCGTTCTGGGTCGGGATCGGGCTGTACGTGCTGGCCACGAGCGGCTACATAGCGGTCTGCATG
>JAPOZF010000120.1 GCA_026706165.1 Gemmatimonadota bacterium | reverse complement strand
GAGCGGCGTGGAGACGTAGAGAGTACCACCGACCATCAGCGGCGTGCACTGATTGTCGCCGCCGTCGTTGTCGAGAACCCGGGTGCGGTGGAGTTCCAGATCGGGGGCGCGCCAGCGCCAGACCATCCGCAGGTCGGCGACATTGGTGCTGTCGATCTCCCCGATCGGGGCGAAGCGGCTGCTGCCGGCATCGGCGGAGTTGTACCTCCATTCGACCAGGGAGTGCTGACTGGGTGCGCAGCTCGGCGTCAGGCAGGCGAACAGCGCGACCCCGACTGCGGCGGCGATCCGGGAAACGGACGGCAGGGGGAAC
Source organism: Gemmatimonadota bacterium (assembly GCA_026706165.1). The sequence continues at coordinate 6,459 of JAPOZF010000120.1, read as the reverse complement.
CGGTGGGGGGTGGTGCAGCCCGGCCCAACGCCGACACTCGGGGCGGCTGCGAAGTGCAGGCGTGGGTTGCGACAGGAGACGAAGGTCACGGGGTGGTTGCTCCTCACTGGGCAAGGGTATGGAACCGGTTCAGTTGCACTGGGATCTCGCGAAAAAACCAACAGGCCGTAGTGCAACAGTGGCAAGGAAAACGCCGGGCACGGTGGGTCGTCGAGCCCGCGGTTCCCGGCCGCAGCGAGCCCGGAGTGACCGGGTCTTCGCTCCGGCAAGCTGACGGCGCTCAGTCCGACAGCGAACCTGAAGAGCTCGGGTCAGGCGATTTCTTCGAACGGGTACATCGGCTGGCGCCGGTACCTGTACTCGAAGGTGCGCATGTCGGCCGCGGTGGCTCCGATGGTATCGACGCGGATCAGCTCGCTGCAGACCGGGGCGAACGCGGCGACGGGGGCGTGCACCCCCTTGGCGACGATGATGTGGAAGCCGGCCGGGTCGAGTCCGAGGCTGGTGACCACCCCGAGGCTGACCGGCACCGTGCGCAGGCTGGTCAGGCTGATGGTCAGCCCGGTGGCGGTGGTCACCACCGCGGTCGGCCCCATGTCGAAGCGGGTGTAGCCTCCGTGGCGGATCTCGCTCTCCTCGAACTTCCCATCGTGCAGGCTCTTCACCGTGACCTCCGCGGTCAGCGGGTCGCCGTGGCGGCCGTCGACCTTGCCCCCGATCGACAGCGTCAGGCGCGCCCCGGGGCCGGCGGCGCGCGCCCGTTCCTGGGACTCCGGGTCGTAGATACAAACGAACGCGGTCAGGTCTCCCCGGGATTGGATCTCGTGGGCTATCTGCGTGCCGTCCGCGGCCGAGCCGCCGCCCACGTTGTCTCCCATGTCGAGCAGGCAGACCGGCGCTTCCCTTCCGGCGGCCATACCGACCGCCTCCTCGACGGTCAGGTACTCCCCGACGAACTCGGCGCGGTGCTCGACCATGTAGGCGGCGAGCTCGTCGGCGAGCCGCTGCGCGGTCTCCGCGTCGCCGTCGGTTACGACGGTGGCCGACGATCCCATCTCCTCGACGTCGGCGTAGGGGAAACCGAGCACGATCGAGTTGGAGAGAACCGGCTCCTTCCCGAGCTGAGCGTTGGCCAGCTCGTAGAGGGGCAGACAGGGAGGGGAGGTGGTGTGCTGGCGCTCGATGTTGATGCCGAAGGGCGGAAAGGCCCCTCGCTGCACGGGCCGGATGTCACCGGCGAGGGTGCGCGCCATCAGCGAGGCGGCCTCGAGGCCGCGCTCCTTCTGGTCGAGGTGGGGGTTCGAGCGGTAGGCGATGGTCGCGTCGCACGCCTCGACCATGCGGGGGGAGAGGTTGGCGTGCGGGTCGATGACGCAGATGATGGGGCATCCGGCGCCGGCGCGGGCGCGCAGACGGGTGAGCCAGTGGCCGTCGAGATCGCGGTACTCATCCCCTTCGCCGGCATTGGCGCCGTGCGGCGACACCAGGTAGCCGTCGAGGGGTCCGGCCTCGTCGAGGGCGGAGAACATCAGGCGCATCAGCTCGTCGCAGGTCTCCCTCGTGATCGTGCCGGAGGGGGTGGTCGAGGCGTGGAAGACCGGCACCGCCTCGATGCCGGCTTCGGCGAGACCCTCGAGGAAGCCGCTGCCCTGGTGCAGGCCCCCTGCGAACTCCTGACGAACCTCCTCTCCGATGAGCAGGCCGTCGCGCCGGAAAGAGGCGATCGTCGTCGGGGTGTCGGCGAAGGTGTTGGACTCGTGGATCAGGGAGATGATGCCTACGCGGCGGGTCATGGTCGCTTCGTCCGGTTTCGGTCGCCGGCTTCGAGCGGCGGCGATCCGGTTTTTTGAAAGGGAATTGGCAGGGTTGACACGTACCTTTTCCTTACCTGGAGAGATCGGCGGCCGGGCGCGGCCGGCCAGGAAACCTGGGTCAGGGCACCGGCGGAATCAAACCGACTTAAATGGGGGGAACCGGCATGAGGAAACAGAAGATCGGGAACAGGCGCACCGACAGGGGCCGGTATTTCCGCTCCCGGAAGGAAGCGCGGCGCCGGGGGGAACACCGCGCCGGCCGGGAGGAGATCGAAGAGTTGCTGGCGATGTCCCGCAGCCGCGACCCCGAGGAGCGGTTCGTCGCCGCCGACAACCTCTGTCCCTGCCACGTGCGCACCCGTATCGAGGAAGTCCAGGATGCCCTCTACCGCCTCATGGAGGATCGTGACGCCAGGGTTCGCAGGGCGGCCTGGCATACGCTCGAGGACGGCGGCTATCCCGGGGGGGATGCGCGCCTGGACGCCATCCTGAAGCGGGCCGTCGAGAGCGAAACCGACAAGGGGGTGCGGGTTTTGATCGAGGAGTTCGCGCGCCCCCTGCGCGAGCGCGAGCAGTTCCTCGAAAAGGTGCAGGACCGGGCCATGGCCAGGCCGCGCTACGGCGAGCGTGGCAGGTGCGACTTCTGCGGCGAACCGGACCTGCCGGTGCGCAGGGATTTCGAAAACCCGCTCTCGTTCGGGGGCGAGGCGAGGCCCGCTTTCCTGTGCGAGGCGTGCGACCGGCCGCAGCAGGACCGGTGAACGGCAGCGCGCGGATCGGGATCGTCGGGTGCGGCTACATCGGCAGCGCCGTGTACCGCCACGTGGCCGGCAATCCCGGGCTCGGCCTGGAGGTGGCGTTCGTCAACGACATCGATCCGGCCAGGCTGGCGGGGATCCCTCCGCACCTCAGGCTCTCCGACCTCGCCGGCTTCGCCCGCTTCCGGGCGGACCTGGTGGTCGAGGTGGCGCACCCGTCGGTGTCGCGCGATCACGGCGCTGCCATCCTCGAGGCCACCGACTACATGCCGCTGTCGCTCACGGCCCTGGCCGACCCCGGTCTCGAGGAGAAGCTGGTCTGCACTGCAGGCAGGAAAGGGACTTCCCTCTACATCCCGCACGGAACCGCCGTCGGCCTCGAGGCGCTGGAGGAGGGGCGCGACTCCTGGGAGGAGGTGACGTTCACGATGAAGAAGCCGGCCGGCAGCGTCGACCGCGGCTCCCTGCCGGAGTCCGCCCAGGGGCAGAAGGAGGGAGCAACCGTGCTCTACGACGGCCCGACCCGCGGCATCTGCCCGCTGTTCCCGCGCAACGTCAACTCGCACGCCGCCGTGGCCCTGGCCGGCATCGGCTTCGACCGCACCCGCTCCCTGTTCATCGCCGACCCGGACCTCGAAAAGTCGTCCATCCACCTGCAGGCGCGCGGCCGGGACGTCGAGATGAGCCTGAGCCGCTCCAGCCCGATGACGGGGGTCAGCTCGCAGGTGGTCCTCAGCTCCATCCAGTCAAGCATATCCAGGGTCAAGGGGGCCGGAAGCACCGTCCGGATCTGCTGACCCCCATGTCCGTGACAGCCCCATGCCAGCGTGCCCGGCGCCCCTCCCGGGAGTTGCCGGCGGCCGCTGCAAACCGGAATCGAGACTCATGAAAGCACTCCTGCTGCGCCGGGAAGACGGCGAGATCTCCGCGTCGGTCGAAGAAGTCGAAGAAGACCAGCTCCCCGAGGGGGAGGTCGAGGTCGCGGTCGAATACTCCTCCCTCAACTACAAGGACGGCCTCGTTCTCAACGGGCTCGGCGGCCTGGTCAAGGAGTACCCGCACGTGCCAGGCATCGACCTGGCCGGCACGGTGACCGCCAGCTCCGACCCCGGCTTCGCGCCCGGGGACGCCGTGGTCTCGACCGGGTACCGCGTCGGGGAGCTGTACTGGGGAGGGTACGCTCAGCGGGCGCGGCTGCGGGCCGCATGGCCGGTGAAGCTGCCGCCGGGCCTGTCGGCGCGCGCCGCGATGGGGCTCGGTTCGGCAGGGCTCACCGCGGCCATCTCTCTCGAGGTGCTGGAGGCCCACGGCATGGCGCCGGGACAGGGGGAGGTGCTGGTAACCGGGGCCGCCGGTGGGGTCGGTTCCTTCTCGGTGCTGCTGCTGTCCTCCCTCGGGTACGAGGTGGCCGCCTCGACCGGCCGCCCGGAGCTGGGGGAGTATCTCGAAGGTCTCGGGGCGGCGAAGGTCGTGCCCCGGTCGGAACTGTCAGAGGCCACCGGCAAACCTCTCGAAAGCGCCCGCTGGGCCGGCTGCATCGACTCGGTGGGGGGGTCCACCCTGGCCAGGGTGCTGGCGCAGACGGATCACGGCGCTTCGGTGGCCGCGGTCGGCCTGGCCGGGGGGAGCAAGCTCGAAACCACGGTGATCCCCTTCCTGCTGCGCGGGGTCAACCTCCTCGGCATCGACTCGGTGACCTATCCGGGGGAGCGCCGCTATGCCGCGTGGAAGCGGCTGGCCGACGTGCTGCCGGCGGAGGGCATCGACTCGATCTGCACCCTGGCGGGTCTCGACGACCTGCCGCGGCTCGGACGGGAGATCCTCGACGGCAAGGTCCGGGGCCGGGTCGTCGTCGACGTCAACGCCTGAAGCCTTTGCTTCCGGCAGGGGCAGGCAACAGAACCGCCCCGCAGAAAGAACCGTTCGGACATGAGGAGAATCGCCATGGCTGCCGCTGCAACCGCCTCCCTCGGCTTCGCCGAGACCGATCTCCATGTATCCCCGCAGGGGGACGACGGCGCCCCCGGGACGCGGGCGCAACCGCTGGCAACCCTCGAGGGTGCCCGCGACCGCGTGCGCCGGCACAAAACCCCGGAGACCCCGCTGACCGTCTGGTTCGCCGGGGGGACCTACCGGTTCGCGGAGCCGGCCGTTTTCTCCGCCGAAGACTCGGGAACGGAAGCGGCTCCCGTGACCTACCGGGCGCTTCCCGGGGCCGAGGTGCGCTTCAGCGGGGGGCAGCCGGTCGGCGGATGGGGCCCGGTCACGGACGAGGGCGTCCTCGCCCGTCTGCCCGAAGAGGCGCGCCCCCACGTGCTCGTGGCCGACCTGCGCGCCCGGGGGATCGACGACTACGGCCGCCTCGGCAGGCGGGGATCCGCCTCGGGCATCCCCCCGGAGGAGTACGGCCGGGCGGAGGCGGAGCTGTTCTGGAACGACGAGCCGATGACCCTGGCGCGCTGGCCGAACGAGGGGTTCCGCGGCATTCACGAGGTCGAGGGGGAGGAGCGCGTCACCGTCGACAGCGACCGGCTCGGGCGCTGGGTCGGGGAGCCGGAGCCGTGGATCCTCGCCTACTGGCGCTACGACTGGGCCGAGCTGTACGAGCCGATCGCCGGCCTGGAGCCGGCGCACCGGGTGCTGCTGCGTTCAACCGATATCACGCCGAGCTACGGCATCGCCCCGGGAAAGGCGCGGTGGTACGCCTTCAACCTGCTCGGGGAGATCGACCGCCCGGGGGAGTACTACATCGACCGCGGCAACGGCCTGCTCTACTTCTGGCCGCCCCCGACAGGAGGGGCGGACCCGGCATCCCCAGGGAAGCCCGCCGAATCCGGAACTGCGGTGCTGTCCCGAGCCGAGGGACTGGTGCGGGCCGAAGACCTGCGGCACGTGACGTTTCGAGAAATCATCTTCGAAGCCTCGCGAGGGACGGCCATCGCCGTCGAGGGCGGGGCCGGCTGCAAGGTGGTGGGCTGCACGATCCGCAACGTCGGGGGGCGGGCGGTGCAGGTGGACGGCGGCTCGAACCACGAGGTCTACGGCTGCGACGTCTACTTCACCGGTACCGGCGGCATCTTCCTGAACGGCGGGGACCGCGCCAACCTGACCCCCTCCGGCCACCGCGCCGAGAACAACCACGTCCACCACTACGCGCGGCGGAAGCGCACCTACCAGTCCGCCATCAGCACTTGGGGCGTCGGCGCGCGCATCTCCCACAACCTGATTCACGACGGCCCCCACATGGCCCTGTCGGCGGGGGGCAACGACCACGTCGTCGAGTACAACGAGATACACAACGTCGTGTACGAAAGCCGCGACGCCGGGGCCTTCTACGTCGGCCGCGACTTCACCCAGCGCGGCACGGTGCTGAGCTACAACTACTGGCACCAGATTCTCGGGGCCGACGGGCACGGGGGCATGACGATCTATCTCGACGACCAGCAAAGCGGCCACCACATCCACGGCAATCTCTTCGAGAGCGTGACCAACGCCGTCTTCATCGGCGGCGGCGTCGACAATTCGGTGACCAACAACGTCTTCATCGACTGCTGGACGGCGGTCCATCTCGACAACCGCGGCATGGGCTGGCAGAAGGGGATGGTCCAGGACACCTCGTGGACCTTCCACCAGGGGCTGCGGGCGGTGCCCTACAGGAGCGAGGTCTGGTCGCGTCGCTACCCGACCCTGCCGGGGATTCTCGACGACAAGCTGGGGGTGCCGCAGCGCAACCTGTTCCGCCGCAACATCAGCGCCGGCGGCATCTGGGACGACATCAACAACGCCACCAGGAGGTTCCAGACCATACAGGACAACCTCGCCTTCGACGGCGACCCGGAATGGGTCCGCCTCGTCAAGGACGGCCGGGGCCGCCCGGGCAGGCTGGA
>JAPOZF010000070.1 GCA_026706165.1 Gemmatimonadota bacterium | reverse complement strand
ATCGAAACCGGGACGATGCCAAGTTGGTGAAGGTCCAAAATTCAATGCCGACTCATTAACAGAGCACTAGTAAGTTCCCTTTCCACCGCGTCTTTTTTACGGCACCGCAATGACGACCGGGCCTGGCCGAGGACTCTCCCCCCCTGAGGCCACCCCGCCGCGATCGATCTCCAACGGGACCGCCAAGTCGCAACACCATTGCCCGAATCCCCTGCATGGCAGAGAACGACAGCGAACTGGTCAGAAGGACGCTCGAGGGCGATTCGAAGGCGTTCGACGAACTGGTGAAACGGTACGTAAAACTCGTGCACGGCGTGATTTTCGAGGCCGTTCGGCGGTCCGAAGAAGTGGACGATCTCAGCCAGGACGTATTCTGCAAGGCCTACCTCGAGCTCACCAAGCTGCGGAAGCATTCCAGATTCGCCCCCTGGCTGGCGAGAATGGCGAGCAACGTCTCTACCGACTGGCTTCGAGGCCATCAGGTGCGCCGTCGTCCTCAGCTCAAGGGGGTCGTCAGGGAGGGGGTTCTCGACGCCATGCTTCCCGTGACCGGGAGGGAGAAGACACCGGAACAGAAACTGGTGGAAAAAGAGGAACGCGAGGCGTTGATGGAGGCCCTCGACCGCGTCAGGCCGGAGTACCGGAGAGTGCTCATCCTGTTCCACATCGAGGGTTGCTCGTACGAGCAGATCTGCAGCTTTCTCGGGCTGAGCTTCGCCACGGTGAAGATGCGTCTGTACAAGGGCAAGAAGCTCCTGCGCGCGGAGTTCGAAGCCATGCGGAGCGAGTATGGAGGGGCGGAATGAAGGGAATTGAGCGCATGTGAAGTTCCCGGGCAGCCCCCTGCGGCGGCAGAGAGCCGAGGTGAAAGGGGCGCCCTGACCGGAAGGTGCTTGCGACCTTCCTACTGCTCCACCCCCACCCTCACCCAGCGGATGTTGTGAATGCAGTCCTCGAGGCACCAGAAGGCGACGAAGACGTCTCCGTCCTCGAGCAGGTGAGGGTTCGGAAAGCCGAACTGCAGGCCCGCCAGCTCTTCCGCCGCCCGGCCGTCCCCGAGCATGCGGGAATCCGCCCCCTGCCATACCGGGGCCTCGGCTTCGTTGATCCACCGGTCCCCTTCGATCCGCGACACGCAGGCCCACAGCCCCGGCTGGTCGGTCCGGCGCATGAAGGACATGACGCGGTTGCCGCCGAGGGCGACGAGCTTGGTGGTCTCACCCGGTATCTCCGTCGACCCGCGGACGGTGAAATCCCCGCCGTCGGGGGCCAGGGCAAACGGCACCTTCGTCACCGTGCGCCCGACCCCTGGGTTGAACGGCCAGGCGACCGCCAGCAGGCCGCCGTCCGGCAGCTCGATCAGGCTCACCTCGTGGTGGAAAGTCTCCCCCTCCGGATCGCTGAACAGGCCGACGCTGTCGGGCCAGGTCGCCCCCCTGTCGTGGGAGACCAAGGCGACCGTCTTGAGGCCGTTGGGGGCCTCCCCCTCCCAGGTGCGCACCAGTGCGGCGGGCAGCAGCAGGCGGCCGTCCGCGGTCTCGAGCGCCGCGTGGCAGTGCTCCCAGGGCTGCCCGGTGATCGCCGGCTCGAAGACCTCCGTCCCGCTCCAGGTCTCGCCGTTGTCGGCGCTGCGGATGGTGAACCACTCGCCGGGGCGGCACCCGTAGGTCTCCGGGTTCCAGCTCTGGGTCTCCAGGTCCGGCTGCTTGCGCTGGCCCACCCCGATGAGGGTGCCGTCCGACAGGCGGCTCAGGCGGATGAAATCGGTTATCTCCGTGTGGCCGGGCACGAGCCGCTGCGGCTCGCTCCAGGTGCGGCCGCCGTCGTTCGACCTGGCCATGTAGGACCGGTAGTTCGCCGCGGAGATCGCCTCGGCGAGGTCGAAGCCGGCGAGCATCCCGCCGTTGCCGAGGGGCACGATGGTCGGGTGCCAGGCGTGGATCGACCTGAGGTAGGGCTTCGGGTTGCGGTAGACGAGTCCTGTCGACTTGACCTCGATCACTCTGGTTTTCTCCTGCAGGTCGGTACCCCCGGTGCGCCCGCAGGGCCTCGCGCCCTGGGGAGCCCGGCATCAGTCCCGGAACGGATCGTACTCGTCCGCGCCTGCCATCGCCACTCCGATCGGTTTCAGCGTGTGCAGGATGCGGATGCCGGCGGAGTGGTACTCCAGCACCTCCGGCAGGCGCTTGTAGCAGTGGGGGGACTCGTCGGTTCCGGCGCCGCGCAGCTCCACCCCTTCGCGGGACACCCATTCCATCATCATCTTCCGAGAGATGGCTCCCCCCTCCGCCCGCCTCTGTTTCTTCCCGGCCCTGCGGCGCGCCCGTTTCCAGCGCCGCTTGCCGGCCGCCGCGGTCCGCGACATCACCCGCCCGGCGCCGTGAACGGTGGAGTACATCGACCGGGCGCTCTCCTCGCCGTCGACCCCCTCGACGATTGCGGAGATGTCCCCCATGGACCCGCCGATGAAGCCGCGCTGCCCCGGGAAGGCGGGGGTCGCCCCCTTGCGCACCACCCAAAGCTCCTCCCCGAAATGCTCCTCCTCCCAGGCGAAGTTGTGGTGGTTGTGGACCTCGTCGAGGATGTTGCAGCCCAACAGGGAGGCGACCTTGGCGCACACCCAGTCGCGGCCGGCGTAGGCGTAGCGGCCGGCGAGCTTCATGCAGGCTACGTACTCCTGTCCGAGCTGGGAGTCTGTGCCGAGGAGCACGGGATCGACGTCGATCCCCTCTTTGCCGCCGCCCGCCTTGATGAAGTGGGTCGCCAGCTTGTGGCCGAGGCCGCGCGAGCCGAAGTGCACACCGCACCAGACGCGCCGTTCCTCGTCGAGGAAGAGGTCGACGTAGTGGTTGCCCGAGCCGATGGTCCCCAGCTGGCCCTGCGCCAGGGACTTGAGCCTGCCGGCGACCTCGATGTCCCAGGCCGGGTCGTCGCGGAACAGCTCGTGCTCCACCGGTTCGTCGTTCTTGCGGCCGATGCCGAAGGAGAGGGTCTCCCAGATCTCGTCCATGACCGCGGCGATTTCCGAGATGACGAGATCGGGGTCGGCGTCGAGCAGGACCGCCTTGTTGCCGCAGCTGATGTCGTAGCCGACGCCGGAGGGACTGACAGCGCCGCGGTAGGCGGCCACCCCGCCGATCGGCATGGAGTAGCCGAGGTGGTGGTCGGCCATGAGCGCGGTGTGCTCGGCGCTGCGGGCGCAGTTGACGATCTGCCGCACCGCGTTGTCGAGCGGTTCTCCCCAGACCGGGACGCCTTCGATTTCAGTGTGGGATTTCAAACTGCAGGTCCGGCTGGATTAGCGCTACGCCGTTTCCCGCCTGCCCAGCTCCGCCTTGCGCTCGACGAACTCCCGCGGGGGCGGCGTCAGGATGGCGCGCTTGCGCTCGTCCACCCTTCCCCACGAGTCGGCGTCGGCAGGGCTGAAGAAGTTGTCGGTGCCGGAGTAGGCCTCCCCCCGCTCGGTGTACTTGTAGAAGAGGGTGGTCCGCGTGCTCGGCGCGGTCCAGGGCAGGGTGACGTGGAAAAGGGCCTCGGTGAAGACGATGGCGGTGCCGGCAGGGGCGGGCACCCGGGTGACCATCGGATGCACCCCCCTGGCCAGGTCGACCCATGCTTCGGGGACCGGCAGATGCCCCTTGTGCGAGCCGGCCAGGCATCCGAAACCGCCCCCGTTGCAGACCGTGTCCTCCAGCTCGTACGCCACAGTCACGAGACCGTTTGAATAGGCCCCGCTTCCGGGGTCGCGCGCGAAGTAGATGGGCGTCAGCTCATGAGGCCGGTCAGGATTCAGCAGGCGTCCGTTGCCGCCGTGGAGGCGCCCCCCGACGAGGTTCTTGTTGAAGGTGCCGTGGGTGTGGACGTTGATGTGGTCGATGCGGAAGGGAGGGAGTCCTCCTGGCCGCCGGCCCCCGAATATCTCTTCCAGGATGTCGGAGACCGCCGGGACGTCGAGCAGATCGACGAACGCCTGGGACCAGAAACCGCCCCGGTCGGGGTGCTGGGAGTAGAGCTCGGGGCCCCTTGCGTCGACAGTGGCCTTCAGCTCGGCAACCTGCCCGGGGGTAATCGCATCCTCAACGGTGAGGAATCCCCAGGTGTCGAAGGCGAAGCGCTGTTCCTCGTCCATGCTCAAAACTTTTTCCTCATACGGAACGTCGGTGGTTTTTCGGTACTGGTCGCTGTCGAAACCACCCGGCAAACTTCAGGGATAAGCCGGTGCCCGCAAGGGGGGATGGCAATCCGGATCCGGGACGGTGGCGAGGTCAGGCGCTGCTGGGATGTGGGGGGAATCAGGGGCCGTATTCGGCGGAAGGCAGGAGCGGGGGCGCGGCCAGGAGAGCCGCGATTGCATCAGGCGGCCGGCAAGAAGGGGAGGCCGGCGAACTGCAGGGACCGCGAGCAGCTTTGCGGGGCCCTTGCAAACGCCTCCTGCGCCGGCGGCATACAGGGCCGGCACAGGAAGCGGGGGGTACTCAAGGCACTTTCGAACGACTCGGCGAGATCGCAAGCGGAATCGGGAACATGACCCTCCCTTGGAGCACACCCCGCACCGCGAAAAGCGTTTCGACGAAAGTACCTCGGTTACCGGTACTTCGATATCAACCCTTCAAGCGGTTGATCGCCCTCGTGACCAGAACGGTTACGGCGCCGGCGAACAGGGCGATGACCGCCTGGTCGAGGATGGCGTCCAGCCGGTCGCCAACCATCGCGAGAATCTCCTGGTCCAACACGTTCATGCTTGCAGCACCCCCGGCGGCAAGGGTGACGACCAGGTAAGCGGTCGCGTCCTCGGCGTCGACCCCCAGTGCCCCGTACACCAGGCCGAGAATGACCAGCAGGAGGGTCAGGATGCCCCCTCCGATCGGATCGCCTGCAAGGCCCTGAATGATGGCCAGCAGGGTGATCAGGCCAACGATGATTCTGACTGCCATTTCTTCCTCCTGCGATTGATGGGTGCCACTTCCAGGGCCCCCCCTCCCGTGGCGATCACGGAAGTATTCGGAGCCGCGGATCAGTGCCACCTGTGGGGAAAAAACTTCCTCAGAAATCGGACTTCATGCTGTTCGCAGCCGACCGCGGACCGGCGGCTGATGCATGTCGACAACTCGTTCAGGCAACCTGGCATCGACCGGCTGCCGCGATCGCTTTCCTGACCAGCGAACTCTGATGGATATAAGGTTGAGAGGTACGTTATTTTCGGGCGCCTATCAAGGAAATTCTGAAGGCCCTCCCGGTTGGGGGAGATCGGCGCGATTGCACGATGAAACCCCAACCTGTTGTGGATGCCCGGAATCCCACGCACCTCGAGAAACCCCGTGCGGATCAGCGATTTTCCCGTACTGACCTTCGATACCTACGGCACCCTGATCGACTGGGAGACGGGAATCTGGGAGGCCCTGCAACCGCTCTGCTCGCGTCTGGCCCAACCGCCGGCCCGGGAAGAGGCCCTGGCAGCATTCGCCGGCGTGGAATCCGCCTGTCAGGAAGCGGCGCCCGGAATGCTCTACGCCGACATCCTCACGGCAACTCACTGCACCCTCGCCTGGGGCTGGGGAGTCGAACCGGACGAAGCGGAGAGCGTCCGCTTCGGCCGGTCGGTCGGCGACTGGCCGGCCTTCGAGGACGCCGCCGATTCGCTGGCATATCTGAAAAACCGCCACCGGCTGGTCACCCTGACCAACTGCGACCGCGCCAGCTATCGGGGCAGCGCCGCCCGGCTGGGGAATCCCTGGGATGCGGTCCTCACCGCAGAAGAGATCGGCTCGTACAAGCCGGCGGCGGCCAACTTCGAGTACCTGCTCGAACGGGTGGAAGCCGACTTCGGCTGCGGGCCCGAAGACATTCTGCATGTCGCGCAGAGCCTCTTCCACGACCACGTGCCCGCAAAGAGGATGGGACTGGCGACCGCCTGGATCGACCGGCGCGCCGGCCGCGGCGGCGGGGCGACGGCTCAGCCCCAGGAGGAGGTGAAGCCCGACTTCCGGTTCGCGAGCATGGCGGAACTGGTGGCCCGGCACCGGGCCGAGCGAGGCTGAATCGGGAAATCACTGCCGCAGGAAGAAACGGGGATTCAGGCGGCCATCGGGTCAGGCTCCGAAATCAAAGAGCCGCCGAGCCTGACCGTTCCGCTTGCAGTATTCGCTCCCGCTCGAATCGTGCGCATCCGCTTGAGCGGGCAAGAGCAGGAGGAAAGAATCCTACTTCAAAGACGCCTTGATCCGCCCCCAGGTAAGGGACTCGACTGCGGTGTCCTGGGCGGGAAGCAACAGCCCGTCCAGGAAGATATCGGCTACGACGTGTTGGAGATCAATCCAACTGCCGTTGTCATGTACTTCTGTCGGATACCAGGAAAAACCAGAGCAATCGAGGCAATCGGGGTCGTAATCCTTCTCGACCACTTCGGCGACGAAGCCGATGATCTGGTGCGCGGACAGCTCGCTGAATCCGGTTTTCTCAACATCGTCCCATGCATCCCACCAGTCGTATGGAGTGACATACATCTCGATCACGCTGACAGTAGGGTTTTCCCCCGCTGCCATACCACCCGCGTCTCCGTAGGGAGGACGAACTTTCCAGGAATCGGGTAATCCACCAGAAACCCTTCTTCTGGGATGGTCCGCCCTCATTTCGTTGTCCAACAGGGGGCCATTTGCTGTTCGAGCAACAGCCGAATATCTCTGCGTTTCTCCAATATCCCTTCCTTTTTCCGAGCCTCCACTGTGATCGGCGTCGAGTTGGAAGACCACGCTGTCGTGATTGAACATCACGTTTTTGGGGAACTCTTCCATATAGCCATGCTCGTTCCGGTATTCGTCATCAGCGAT
>JAPOZF010000036.1 GCA_026706165.1 Gemmatimonadota bacterium | reverse complement strand
TGCAGGACGTCGACGGTACCGTCCTCGTCGGTCAGCTCGATGCGCTCGCTGTCGGAAAAGCCGTAGCCGCGGGCGCGCGGGTCGCGCAGGCTCTCGAAGCGGAGCTCCTTCAGGAACGCCGTGTAGGCGAAGAGATTGGCGGTGAGGCAGGTGTCGCTGCCGCTCCCGAAGGTCGCCACCCAGTCCCAGGCGTACTCCCCGGGCCGCGGCAGGTACGGACCTTCCGCCGGGGGCGGCCGCGGCACCCGTCTCAGCTGCCGCGGGGCCGGCCCTTCGCTGGTGAAATCGATCTGCACGATACTGTTCCGCTCCAGCACCTTGGGAAACAGGAACGGGTCGAGCATAGGGGGGTTGCCCCCCGCCAAGGCGTGGCGGGGGTTGGCGTGCAGGTGCCATATCCCGGCGCCGTCGCGGTTGCGGCGCACGTAGGCTTCCCCCGTGCGCCGGCCTGGAGCCCCGCGGCCCACCCGCAAGTCCGCCAGCACCCCGGAATCGTCGGCCAGAACCACTTCGACCGCCTGCTGCGGCAGCAGCCCGTGGTCGCGGTCGTTCCCCGAGACGACGGTCCCCCAAGTCTCCAGCAGGCTCCGCAGCAGGAAGTCGACGCGGTCCTCCTGCACGTAGGCGCCGTGGTAGGACGGGTAGCGCCAGATCCGGCCCCGCTTCTCGTACACCCAGAGATGGCGTCCGCCCGGGGCGCGCACCTCGACGCGGCGGATCCGCTCCGGAACGATTTCGTCGGCCGGGTCGAAAAGCACCTGCATGGTGCCGGCTTCGAGGCGCTTCTCCTCCCGGCGCTGGTCGATCCAGAAATCGGCTCCGATCAGCAGGAGGAGGACGGCGCCGAGGATGGGCAGAAGCCGGCTCACGACTGCTCCGCGGCGGGAGAAGCGCGCCGGCGGTAGCGGATCAGGGCGACGGCGCCGAGGGCGAGCGGCGCTGCGCCGATGACGACGAGGCGCCAGACCGCCCGGCCGGCGGGGTCGTGGTAGGCGAAGCCGCGCGCCTGGGGGTTGCGCGCCTGCTGCCGGGTCATGCCGGGACCGTAGACGGCGTCGGCGAGCAGGTTGAGCAGGAGCTGGTCGTGGTCGAAGCCCGGCAGCTGCAGATGGCCGTTCTTGAACATCTCGGAGCAGCCGACCAGCACCAGGCGCCCGCGGCGGCCGGAAAGAGGCAGCGCCTCGAGGTTGCTGCGTCCCTCCTCGTCCTCGACGAACCGGGCTTCCGGAAACTCGCCGCGCAGGTCGACGGCCAGCGGCTGCGGGCCCGCCACCTCCTCAGGCTCGGTCAACGACTCCGGCGGCAGCCATCCCCCCTTCCAGGGGAAGCTCCAGGACTGCGGCGAGGTGCTGATCAGCACCTGCGGCGCGAACGACTCGGGAAGCCCGGCGAGGTCGAAGCTGTTTCCCCAGATGAACAGCAGGTCGCCGAGGTCGCGGGTTATCGGCGATCCGGGGTCGTAGCGCTCGCCGACGGTGCGGATCAGAAACGGCAGGGCGACCTCCTGGGCGTCGTACTCGCGCACCGCGGTGCGGTTGACCTGGGTGTCGAGCCGCAGGCGGTGGCGGGTGCGGTCCATCAGCACCTGGCGCACCTGCTCGACGCCGATCAGCCGCAGGTAGCGGTCGAGGTCCTGGAACTGGGGCTGGGGCCAGTACACGGTCTCGAAGCCGGTGCCCCGGTACTGGCGCTGCTGGATGTTGAAGTGCTGCATGGGGACGACGGCGGTACCGCCGCCGGCGAGATGGCGGCTCAGCTGCAGGATGACCTCCCCCGAGTCGCGGCGCGGCTGCATCCAGAGGACGGCGTCGGAGTCCGGGGCCAGCTGCGGGTAGCGCGGGTTGACGTGATGGACGCGGTACCCGTAGGCGGCGAGCATGCGCTTGAGATGGCTGTACACGTCGGTCCCTCCCGGGGCGCTCAGACCCTTCTTCTGGTAATCCTCCAGGGCTTCCGCCGGGGACAGCCGCGGCAGGTCGGAGACGACCGACACCAGCGGGACCTCCCCGCTATCCAGGCGGCGGAGGGCGGCGGCGATCAGGAAATCGAGATGCACCGAGGTGCGCCCGTCCAGCCGCGGAATCGCCGCGGCGCGGCCGCCGCGGCGCAGCAGCAGCCCGCTCCAGACGCTCTTGGAGACCACGGTGTCGCGGCGCACCTGCTCCACCTCGAACGGGGCGATTCCCGCCTGCACCAGGTCTTTCCTCGCCGGCGGGGGCAACGCCTCCGGCCGCACCACGGTCAGCTCCACCCCGGCCTCGGCGAACGGCTCGGCGACCCGGTGTTCCAGCGTCTTCAGGCTTGCCGGAAGGTTCGCCCGCGGCGAGAGAACCAACTCGACGGTCAGCTCGTCCCGGATCAGCGCCAGCGACTCGACGACGCTCGCCGCTGGGGTGTTGACGCCGCCTGCGGTCAGGTCGACGTCGACGCGGGAGAAGGCGGCCACCACCCCGGCCGCCAGGGCGGAGACGAGGAGGAGCGCCGCGGCCCCGGCCCGCACCCAGGGCAGCGGCGCCAGCAGGCGCAGCCCCGACAGGTTGCCCGACCTGCGGAAACGCCACCAGCCGTACCCCAGTATCAGCACCGGGGCGAGGCCGGCCACGAGCAGCCGCCACAGCAGGCGGGAAGCGCCGGTCAGGGGGGGCAGCACCGCCGGTTGCGCGCGGTCGACCGCGGTGCGGATCAGGCGTTCGCGGGAGGCGAAAGTGCGCACCAGGTCGTCTATCAGGACCGAGTGGCCGTACCCGGGCTGGCGCAGGATGCCGTCGCGGAAGGCGCTGGCCGAGGCGAGGACGACGAGCTGGCCGGCCCAGGGATCGCGGGGGGTCAGCAGCACCATCAGGTTCTGCTTCGGCACGGTGAGGGAGGCGGCGAGGTCGGCGCCGGTCAGCAGGTCGCCGGTGAGGGGGCGCACCCAGGCGTGCTCGGTGGTCGTGGCGACGACCTGGGCGTCGTACCCTGCCTCGGAAGCGCGCCCCGGATCGACAGCAAGGGGGCTGGCGGCGACGAAGCTCAGGCCGCCGCGCGCCGGGGTGAGGAAGCGCCTGAAATCCCGGAAGGCGGGGAGATTGCGCAGGTGAAAGGGGGCCTCGACCTCGCGCACCGAACCGTCGGCGAGGGGCACGGGAAGCGGGCCGGCGTTGCGGTCCATCACCAGGTCGGGGACCGGCCGCAGGCCGAAAGGACGCAGCAGCTCGCTCCAGGCAGGAGACCCTTCGACCATGCGGAACAGCACCGAGTCGCCGCGGGCGTGGTAGCTCGCCTCGTACGAGCTGCCGGCGAGAACGGCGGTCCGCCCCGAGGCGACGAACCGCTTGAGCTCCTGCACGTGCCGGTCCGTAACCTGCCGCGGCGCGAACCAGAACAGCATGTCGGTGTCGGGCGGGATGTAGGGGGAGCGGTCGAGGTCGACCTGCACGACGGGGCCGTGCTGGCTCAGGAACTGCGGGAACTCGACGAACCCGCCGCTGGCCGGAGCGGAGAAGGCGAAGTCCGCCTGCGGCGGGGCGAACAGAGTCTGCAGATGGGCGCGCACCCACTGCTCGAGGTAGGGCAGGTGGGTGTCCTCGATCCCCTGGATGAGCACCTCCGGGTGGTTCTCGAAGCTCAGCACCAGGGAGGACCAGACCTTCTCCTCCCCGTGCTCGTCCCGCTCGATGCGACGCACGCTGATCGGGGAGACCTTCCGGCGCGCCGCGTACCCGGCCCCGGCATCGCCGCTCAGCTCGGGATAGATGACCCGGGTGTCGACGCGATTCGGGGCTTCGGAGCGAAACGCCGCCAGCAGGGCGCGGACCTCCCCCTCGACCTCCTTGAGGTGCGACGGCATGCGCTCCCGCGGCGAGACGAACAGGGTGAAGGTCATCCTGCCGTCAAGCCGCTCGAGGAGGGCGCGGGTCTTCGAGGTCAGGGAGGCCGGGGAGAGCCCGACGAAGTCGATCTCGGCGCGGCCTGCCGACTTCAGGACCCGGCTGCCGAAGACGGAGATCGCCAGGAGCAGGAGGAAGCAGAGGAGGGACTGCAGGGCGAAGCGGGACACCGGCTCAGTACTTGATGCGCTTGAGGGTGATCTCGTTCATCCACAGGAAGAAGGCCCCCATCAGCAGGAAATAGAGCAGCCCGTCCAGTCCGACGACGCCGCGGGTGAAAGCTTCGTAGTGCGGCATGACCGAGACCGACTGGTAGATGCGGCTGCCCAGCTCCCAGCCCGGGGCGAGGCCGTCGAGCACGGCGACCACCTTTTCGTGGCCGCTGAGGACGAACAGGAACCCCAGCAGGGTGGCGAGAACGAACGAGACGATCTGGTTCTGCGTCAGGCCGGAGACGAAGACGCCGAAAGAAAGGAAGAAGGCCCCGAGGAAGATGGCCCCGAGGTAGCTGGAGAAGATCAGTCCGAAGTCCGGGTCGCCGAGCCAGAACAGCATCACCGCGATCGGCGTGGTGCCGGCCAGCACGAGGAGGTAGAACAGCAGGGCGGCGGCGTACTTGCCGGCGACGAACTGGATCGACCGCAGCGGCAGGGTCATGATCAGCTCGAAGGTGTTCTGGGCGTGCTCCTCCGACCAAGTGCGCATCGTCATCGCCGGGACGAACGGAATCAGCAGGAACGGCAGGGTCTCGAAGAAGGGGGACATGTCGGCGACGGAGAGCAGGAAGAAGGAGTTCATGAAGGTGGTGCCGGACAGGACGAGGAAGACCGTGGCGTAGATGTAGGCGATGGGGGAGTCGAAACAGGCGGCGAGCTCCCGCTGCACGACCACCCAGGTGCCCGACGCGAATCCCGGGTCTCGGGAAGAAGAACCGGCCGCGGCCGGGGAATCGCTAGCGGCCGCCATCGCCGTCCGGCGAAGTGCGCACCCGGTGCGCGAAGATCTCTTCGAGAGCCGCCCCCTCCATGCCGGAATCGGCGGCGAGCTCCTCAATGGTGCCGTCGCCGAGAAGCCGGCCCTGGTGGATGATCAGCACGCGGTCGCTGATCGCCTCGACGTCGGGCACGATGTGGGTGCTGAACAGTATTGCCCGCCCCGACTTCAGCTCGCCCAGCATTTCGCGGAAGGCGATCACCTGCAGCGGATCGAAGCCGTGGGTCGGCTCGTCGAGCAGGAGGATGGGGGGGTCGTGGATCATCGCCGAGGCGAGGCCGACGCGCTGCCTGAACCCGGTGGAGCACTGGGAGATGCGCTGCGCCAGCACCGAGCCGATGCCGCACAGCTCGACAGTGCGCTCGAAGTGCGGCTCGAGCTCACCCTCCCGAAGGCCGCGGGCCCTGGCGACGAACCGGAGGAAGTCGTCGACGCGCATGTCGCGGTAGAGCGGCGTGTCGCCAGCGAGGTAGCCGATGGCGCGGCGCACCTCGAGCGGCTGCTCGACGACGTCGAAGCCGGCGACGGAGATGGCGCCGGCGGTCGGGTAGATGTAGGTCGACAGCATCTTGAGGACGGTGCTCTTGCCGGCCCCGTTGGGGCCGACGAAGCCGACGATCTCGTCCCGGTCGACGGTGAAGCTGACGTCGTCCACCGCGGTCAGGGCGCCGTATTTCCTGGTGACGTTTTCAAGGGCGATCATGAAGGGATAATTTCGGGATTCAGGTTTCGGCCTTCAACGGAACCGCCCCCGTTCGGCCGGGAAATTGACCCTCTCCGGGGGGCATCTATACTACAGACGGACCCCATTTCCGGGAGACGGCAACGTGAGCGACGGCGAAGAGAAGAAGGAACTCAGCGGCCTGCAGTGGCTGTCGCAGGAGCGCCCCGAGGCGATGGGGCACCTGCTGTCGTTCTTCCGCGAGTCCGGGCGGCACCTCGACCCCAAGACCCGCTTCCTGATCTCCATCGTCACCAAGGTCGTCAACTTCTCGCCGCGCGGACTGCGCCAGTACATCCCGCGCGCCGTGCGGGAAGGGGCGAGCCGCGACGAGGTGATCGACGCCATCCTGTGCGCCTACCCGGCAGCCGGGCTCGTCAACGTCGTCGACGCCATTCAGGTGCTGCGCTCCCTCGATCTCCCGGACAGCCCCGCGGGGCCCGCGGCGGAAGCGGAGTGGACGGCGGTCGGCAGGGCGGACGAGATCGAGGAGAACGGCGCCAGGGTCGTGCAGGTCGGTGACAAGCCTATCGCCGTCTTCAACGCCGGCGGGCGTTTCCTGGCCATCTCCAACACCTGCCTGCACCAGGGGGGCTACCTCGGGCTCGGCAGCCTGGACGGAACCGCCGTCACCTGCAGCCGCCACGGCTGGCAGTTCGACGTCGCCAGCGGCGAGTGTCTCTCCCATCCGGGGCGGGCGGTCGAGTCCTACGAGGTCCGCGTCGAGGACGGGCAGGTGCTGGTACTGGCGTAGGGTCTTGCGCCGTTCGATCCGTTCGGGAACCACGGCCCTCGCCCTTTCCTGAATTCCAGCGATCCGACATGGTAGCGGCCTCGGTCACGGGGGGATTGCACGCCCGACCGCGGGCTGAAAACCGCATCACTCCCAGAGCAGCGGATCGACCCTCGCCTCGGCGAGGTACAGCTCTACGGCCCGCAGCGACTTCGCGATAACCGCAGAGATGTCCGGTGGGTAGCGGGCGAACGCCTCCGCGGTGATCGTTGCGCGCCCAGGTTCGCCCGCGCCGTCGGCGTAACGCACCGAAGCCTCGACGCTTTCCGTTTCCCCTTCGAGCAACCGCAGTAGCGGTTTCAGCGGCACGTGCAGGAAGCCGTCGCTCTCCTCGCTGAACGACACCTCCTCCAGCCCGATTTCCCTGATCGCCAGGTAGGAGTGCTGAACCACGCGGGAGCAGTTCCGCTCCTGCCCTTCGAGCCGGGTGCTGCCGAGATAGTGGAGGTCCCCCTCCCCGAGAAGGATGCCGGCCTCCTCCTCG
>JAPOZF010000710.1 GCA_026706165.1 Gemmatimonadota bacterium | reverse complement strand
GCGCGAACGGCTCGACAAGGGGGGGACGTCCTGGTTCGACTGGGGCCCGCACGCCGTGGACTACTGCCGCTACATGAGCGGCCTCGACGTCGCCACCGCGCAGTGCTTCTTCAACCACCCCGGCAGCCACCCGGTGCCGACGTCGGCGTCGTTCAACTTTTCGATGTCGAACGGGGCGACGATGACGATGAGCTTCGTCGCCGCCTCCGCCGGCAAGCCCGCCGACGAGCCCTACTTCCTCCTTTACTACGAGGGCGGGTACGTCGGCGTCCACAACTACAGCCACATCGACATGAACGGCGAGCGCGTCTTCGAGGCGGAGGAGTACAACCCCTGGTTCGAGCTCGACCGCCGCTTCTGCGAGGCGGTGCGCAGCGGCGAAGACAGCGGCCTCCTCAACGACTACCACGACGGCCTCTACTCGCTGGCCCCGGTGCTCGCCGGCTGGGAATCGGCGCGCCGCGGGGGAGAGCCGATCGACATCGCAGGGTTCATGCAGAAGTAACCGACGAAAAGACGAAAGGCAGCCATCACGTGAAGACCATGACGAATGAGGCCGCTCTCCGCCCGGACGGGGGCAAAGCGGAGCCTGCTGTTCAACCCGCTCCCAAGACCCGCCCCCTGCTCGGGGCCGTCGCCGCGGCGGCCCTGATCCTGACCGCCGGCAGGGCAGGCGCCCAGCAGTTCGACTGGACCATCCAGTCCCTGTGGCAGGCCGGCTCCATCAACCACGGCATCTTCGAGCAGTTCTGCGAGAACGTCGCCGCCCTGACGGGGGGCCGCCTCGTGATCACCCCGGTGCCGGTCGGGACCCTCGTCGCCTACAACGAGACCCTCGAGGCGGTCGGCTCCGGCATTCTCGACGGCCACCAGAGCGGCCCGGGCTACTCCGCCGGGAAGGACGCCGGCTTCGCCATGCTGTCGGAGTTCCCCGGGGCCTACGAGAACGCCTACCAGATGCAGATGTGGTTCGAGTACGGCGGCGGCAAGGAGCTGGCGCGCGAGCTCTACGGCCGCTTCAACCTGTTCTACGTCGGTTCGGTCTGGCACGGCATGGAGTCGATCCCGTCGAAGAAGCCGCTGCTTTCGGTCGACGACCTCAAGGGGGTGAAGATGCGCATCCCCGAGGGGCTGAATCAGGAGATCTTCAAGCGCATCGGCGCGGCCCCGGTCAACATCCCGGGCAGCGAGGTCTACACCTCCCTCGACCGCGGCGTCATCGACGCCACCGACTGGGGGACCCTGGGGATGAACGTCGACCTCGGCTACCACAAGATCGCCCCCTACCAGATCTACCCGGGGTTCCACTCCCTGCCGATGGGGGACGTCGCCGTCAACATGGACCGCTGGAACGAGCTTCCCCCCGACATCCAGGCGATCCTCGAAGGGGCGGTGCGGGACTTCGCGCGCCAGATGATCCAGGAGATGGCCGAGGCGGACGCCGCCGCCGCGCAGACCGCCAGGGAACAGGGGGTCGAGCTGGTGACTTGGAACAGGGAGGAGCGCCGCCGTTTCCGCGCCATCGCCACCGAAGTGCTGAAGGACTTCGCCCGGCGCAGCGAGATGGCGCAGCGGATCTACGATTCCCATCTCGCCTATCTCGCAAAACTGGGGCTGATGTGAGCGAGCCCCGGCTGGACCGGGCAGTCCGCGGCATCGGCGAGGCGACCAGTCTGGTATTCCTCGCCGCGGTGGCGCTGACCTTCTACGAGGTCATCCTGCGCTACTTCTTCAACGCCCCCACCACCTGGGTGCACGAAGTCAGCATCTTCCTGACCGCTGCGGCCTTCATCGTCGCCGGCTCCTACACCCTGCAGCGGAAGGACCACATCCGCATCAGCCTCGTGTTCGACATGCTGCCGGCCCGCGGACGGCGCCTGCTGACCGTGGTCAACCTGCTGATCGCCCTGTACTTCCTCGCCGCCCTGCTGTACGGCGCCGCGGTGCAGGCCGGCAAGTCGCTGGCGGTCATGGAGCGCACCGGCACCGCCTCCGACCTGCCGATCCCGGTGACCCTGAAGACGCTTCTCGCCGCCGGGGTGGGCCTGATGATTCTCCAGGGCCTCGCGCAACTGTGGCGCGCCCTGCGGGGCGGGGAGGGCGGCTGATGGACATCGGCCTGCTGACCCTCGTCATCGTCCTGGCGATGGCGGTCCTGCTGGTCATGGGCCTGCCCCTGGCGTTCGTCACCGGGGCGGTCGCGGTTACGGTCGGACTGCTGAAGTTCGGCCCGGTCGTGCTCGGCCTCATTTCCAGCCGCATCTACAGCTTCATGAGCGAGTACGTCCTCGTCGCGGTGCCGATGTTCATCCTGATGGCCTCGCTCATGGAGCGCACCGGCGTCGCCCGCGACCTCTACCGCGCCATGCACGTGTGGGCCGGGGGCCTGCGCGGAGGCCTCGCGGTGCAGACCCTGCTGGCGGCGATGATCATGGCGGCGATGACGGGCATCATCGGGGGGGAGATCGTCCTCCTCGGGATGATCGCCCTGCCGCAGATGCTGCGCCTGGGGTACAACAAGAACATCGCCATCGGCACCATATGCGCCGGGGGCTCGCTCGGCACGATGATCCCGCCGAGCGTGGTGCTGATCATCTACGGCCTGACCGCCAACGTCCCGATCGGCGACCTGTTCCTGGCGACCATCGCCCCGGCCTTCGTCCTCGCCGGGCTCTACCTGTTCTACATCCTGGTGCGCTGCAACCTCAACCCGCGGCTCGGGCCGCCGGCCCCGCCGGAGGAGCGGGACATGCCGGTCAGGGAGAAGCTCGCCCTGTTCAAGGACCTCATACTGCCCTTGACGGTGGCCGCCTGGGTGCTCGGCAGCATATATGCAGGCATCGCCTCGGTAAGCGAGGCGGCGGGCATGGGAGTCGTCGGCACCCTCGCCGCCGCCCTGGTGCGCAGGGAGCTGTCCTGGAAGGTCGTGCGCCAATCGATCCGGCAGACGATGAACACCTGCGGCATGCTGCTGTGGCTGACCTTCGGGGCCACGGCGCTGATCGGGGTGTACAACCTCCTCGGCGGGATGCGCTTCGTCCGCTCCGCGGTCACCGGGCTCGAGCTCGACCCGGTGTTCGTCATCGCCGTCATGATGGGCATCCTCGTCGTCATGGGCCTGTTCATGGACTGGGTCGGCATCCTCCTGCTCACGGTGCCCATCTTCGTGCCGATCGTCGTCGCCCTCGGGTACGACCCGGTCTGGTTCGGGGTGCTGTTCTGCATGAACATGCAGGTCTCCTACCTGTCCCCGCCGTTCGGCCCGGCCGCCTTCTACCTGAAAGGGGTGGCCCCACCCGGGATCAGCCTGCAGGACATCTTCGCCGGTGTCCTGCCCTTCATCGCTCTGCAGCTGATCGGCCTGGGCCTGGTGCTGACCTTTCCCGAGATCGCCCTGTGGCTGCCCCGCCTGGTCTACGGGGGGTAGGGCGGAGGTTCACGGAAGCCCGCACGGGGCTCACATCCGGGCAAGCAGCTCCTCGACCTCTGAGCGCTCCGGCATCGAGTCCTGTACGCCGGGCCGGGTGACCGCCAGGGCCCCGGCCGCGGCGGCGAAGGTGACGGCCTCGCGCAGGTTTCCGCCCTCGGCCAGGGAGACGGCGAGGGCTCCGTGGAAGGCGTCTCCCGCCGAGGTGGTGTCGACCGCTTCGACCGCGAAGGGAGGGATGAACCCCTCCTCGTCGCCGCTCCTGTAGTACGCTCCCAGCTCCCCCATCTTGATCACCGCGGCAGGTGCCCCCCGTTCGAGAAGCAGGCCGGCGGCTCGAGCGGCCGACTCCACCCCGTCGACGGCGACGCCGACAAAATACTCCGCTTCCGTCTGGTTCGGGGCGATGACATCGAACGCCGCGAAGGCGTCCGCGGGGATGCCGGCAGCCGGGGCAGGGTCGAGGATGACGCGGACGTTACGGTCCCCGGCGGCCCGCGCCGCCCGCAGGGATACCTCGAGTGGGATCTCCATCTGCAACAGCAGGATGTCGGTCTCCGGCAGGGCCGCTTCGACCGCCAGCAGCTGTTCCTCGCCACAGCGCAGGTTGGCGCCGTAGGTCGCCAGGACGCGGTTCTGGCCGCTGCCGTCGACGAGGATGATCCCTACCCCGGATGCGGCTTCCGAATCGACGGCGACGTCGGCGGTGTCGACCCCGTGCGCCCGCAGGGATTCGAGGAGGGCGGGGCCGAAGAGGTCGCCGCCGACGCGGCCCACCATCTTGACGCGCGCGCCCTGGCGGGAGGCGGCCACCGCCTGGGTCGCTCCCTTGCCGCCGGGGGAGCTGTAAAAGCGTTGTCCGCGCAGGGTCTGGCCGGGGGCCGGCAGGGTTTCGGCGCGGGTGATCAGCCCCATGTTGATGCCGCCGAGGACGAGGACGCGGGGGGTTGTGTCGGTCACGGGGTGCGCCATGGAATCGGGTCGCGCCAGGGCTCAACCCGGCAGGGTGAGTTTCCGCCGCACATGGGGTGTCCGCACATGGGTGTCCGCAGTCCCTTACAATCCGAGCCTACCCGCAGATCACCGGGTTCGGGCGGGCGCTGTATCCCCCCGGCTTGTAGGGAAACCGCTTCTCGAGATCGGGCGCCAGCTCCATGCCGAAGCCGGGCCGGTCCGGCAGGTCCATGAAGCCGTCCACCACCACCAGCGGGTCGGTGAAGATCTCGGTGCGCAGCGGGTCCCAGGTCTCGAACTGCTCCAGCATCAGCGCGTTCGGGCTGGCGGCCACGAGGGCGGCGTTGGCGAGGGTGCAGCTGCCGTCCCCCCAGTTGTGGGGGCAGAACACCCTGCCGTGCGAGGCGGCCATGCGCACCACCCGCCAGGCTTCCATCAGGCCGATGCGGCCGGCGTCCGGCTGCGGCATCTCGATGGCGCCGCGGTCGACCCACTCCTTGAGCTCGTGGCTGTTCCAGCAGGACTCGCCCCCCGAGATCATCACCGTCGGCACCGCCTCCTGCAGCCGCAGGTAGCGGTCGAAGGCGTCCTCTCCCCGCCGGTCCATCGGCTCCTCGAACCAGGTGAAGCGCAGCTCCTCGAGGACGGGGGCGAGCTGCAGGGCCTCCTCCAGCGACCAGGGGCGCAGCTCGAGGGCGAGGTCGAAGCCGTCCCCGACCGCGGCGCGCACGCGCTCGAGCCAGGGGATGAACTTGCCGACCGTCATGCCGCTGAACTCCCACTCGGTTCCGGGGCGGAACTTGTAGGCCGTGAACCCCTGCTCTTTCATCGCGGCGGCTTCTTCGACCAGCTGCTCGGGGCGGTCGTACCAGGCGTACTTGACGCCGGCGCTGGCGTACACGCGCAGGCGCGTAGCCGGCTCGGCGTCGACGGCGAGCAGGTCGTACACCGGCCGGCCGGTGAGCTTGCCGACGAGGTCGAAGAGGGCGGCATCGGCTCCGGCCCAGGCGCAGCGCCCGATGCTGGTGGCGCCGCCCCAGGCGAAGCGGTCGAGGTCGAAGGGGTTCTTCCCGATCAGGCTGGGGCCGACGACTTCCTCGAGGTATTTCTTCACCGGCAGGCAGCACCCGGCCCCGCTGTAGCGGCTGGCCCCGCCGAGGCCGGTCACTCCCTGGTCGGTGTGGATCCGGACGATGATGGAGTCGGACTTCCACCAGACGTTGCGCACGACGAGCAGCTGCTCCTCGGGCGGGTACTCGCAGGAGAGCAGGGTGACCTCGAGGCCGGTGATGGAGACGTTCTGGCGCTCGATTCCCTCGAGCGGGTGCAGGCGGTTGCGTTCGGTCCGGTTCATGGCTCGGCTTTCGCTGGGGTTGTCGGGATCCTCAGAATCAAACAGGAAAGCCGCCGCCTACAAAGTTTCACCCGGGGCCGTATCATTGCCCAAATTCGGGGTGCTCGACGAGCCGCGGGAGCTGCTTCCGCGCCTGCGCGAGCTGCGCTGCGAGGGCGGGTGAGTGCTTTCCCTCGCTATTCCTTTGTCTCGGGAGCCCATCTATGGGACATGCTGATCAATATGGATGAATTCCAGCAGATATTGTCCAAGTGTCCGAAGTCGGTATCTGTCGACAGGAGTGAAGACCTGCTTACGTGAGCCGTCGCGGCAATCCAAAGGTCATTCTGATTCATCGCAACGGCGGGTTTTGGAGGAGGTGCATTGTTGGGTGAAGTCACTGTTTTTCCGTGGGTCCAGGCGTCGATTCGTGCGTATGCGTCCAGAATCGTTGCCCTACCGATGTTCAGCGTCGGCACTCCGTTGAGAACTTCCTCAAGGCGAGACCGTTTCTCGCTACCCCAACCATTCTTCTCTGCAAGTGCGAGAATCTCACCCTGGCAAATTGCAGATGTAAAGACCATTGTTTCCGGATCTCCGAGGTTGAAATCTTCCCGAGCCCGTATAGCCCAAGGTGCTTCCCGGGTGAACCCTAGCAACAGGCTCGTGTCCAAGAGGAAACGTGCCATGAACAGATCGCTCAATCGAGCTGTTCCAGGAGCTCTTCAAGGGGTTCATCCCCTGGCCATGCGCCCGCAAGTTCAATGGGATCGAAAGCTCCGCCCTCCTTGCGTTCAACCGGGAACAGATTCTGCGATTTTTTGATTTCCGCGGATGGCATTTCCTCGAAAACATTATCTCCTTCCAACTGGCTACTGATTCGGCGACCTTCGATCACCCGGGGCTCGCCATTTGCCTTGAAATGCACCATCCCCTCGACGGTGGTTTGTTTGCCCCATAGAGGTCGCAAAGTTTCTACGCTCAATGACGTGTTATCCACTCGCCCGAACAGCGTCGACTTCTGGTTCACCAAAAGTCGAAACCGCCCGTTTCCATGCTTTATCTCGTCGAGCGTTCCGCTCACGACAAATGACCTTGAAGTGGGGATGTCCTTCAACCGCTCTATGACGTTTAGGCAGATATTTTTGTCCAGCGTGAATTCCCCTTG
>JAPOZF010000559.1 GCA_026706165.1 Gemmatimonadota bacterium | reverse complement strand
CGCAAGCCAGAACAGCCTCTTCCCAATGCCGCCTGAAGCAGTGATTCTCGACGTCGACCCGGGAGTCGACGACGCCATGGCCATCCTCCTCGCTCTCGCCTCTCCCGAGCTCGAGGTCGGGGGGATTACCGTGGCCAGCGGCAACGTGCCCCTGTCCACCGGGGTCGCCAACGCTCTCAGGATCGCCGAGCTCGCCGGCCGCGGAGACGTCCCGGTGTACGCCGGAGCGGCGCGGCCCCTGCGGCGCAGGCCCCTGCGCGCCACGCACTTCCACGGGACCGGAGGTCTCGGAGAAGCCGAGCTGCCGCCGCCCTCGGGCCGGGCCTCCGCGGACGCGGTCGACTACCTGGCCGACCGCCTGCGGGAGGAGCCGGGGATCACCCTGATCGCGGTGGCCCCCCTGACCAATCTCGCCCTCGCCGAAACCCGCGAGCCGGGCCTGCTGAAGCGCGCCGGAAGGATCGTCGTCATGGGCGGGGCTCTCGCGGAACCGGGAAACGTCACAGCAAGCGCGGAGTTCAACTTCTACGCCGACCCGGAGGCGGCGCAGGCCGTCGTCCGCTCAGGCGCCCGCCTGACCCTCGTTCCGCTCGACGCCACCCGCCAGGTCGAGCTGTCGCGCCCCGCCCTGCAGCGGCGGCTGGGAGCCGATCCCAAGCCGGCTGCCGTTTTCTGCGAGGCCGCGGCGGGCACCGGCATGGCGCGCATGGAAGAGACTCATGGCAGGGCGGTCATCCACCTTCACGACCTGCTCGCGGTCGCTTTCGCCATCGACAGCTCTCTCTGCGAGACCGAGGTCCACCGGATCGACGTCGAGACCTCCGGGGAGGCGCGCGGCCGGGTAACATTCGGCCTTGAAAAGGGAGCGGGTTTCCCGGTGGAGTGCGCGGTTTCGGCCGCCGGACAGCGTGTGCTGCAGCTGTTTTTCCGAAGGGTACTGCAGGCGCCGGGGCCCCCGGTGGCGCTCGTGCTGATGGGGGTCACCGGAAGCGGCAAGACGACGATAGGGGAGCTGCTGGCCGCCGAGCTCGGGTGGCCGTTCCTCGACGGCGACGACTTTCACCCGGAGGCGAACGTCGCCAAGATGGCCTCCGGAATGCCGCTCGACGACGACGACCGGCGCCCTTGGCTCGAGCACCTCGCCGCCATGCTCGGGGAGCGGATCGACCGCGGCCAGAGCTGCATCCTCGCCTGCTCCGCCCTGAAGCAGCAGTACCGCAACCTGCTCGCCGCGGGCCGCGGGGAGGTCCACTTCGCCCACCTGCACGCCGCCGAAGAGGTGATCGCCTCCCGCCTCGCGGTGCGCGTGCACCGCTACATGCCGCAGAGCCTGCTGCGCAGCCAGTTCGAGACCCTCGAGATGCCTGCCGGGGCGATCGCCGTCGACGTGTCGTCGACCCCGGAAGCGGCGCTCAGGCAGCTGCGCGAGGCCCTCGATGTCTGAGCCGGTCCGATGACCGGGCACTGGCCGACGGCCGACAGCGAGGACCTCGGCGATTTCCGCGTCTTCAACCTCCGCCGGGAGCGGCGCCGGTCCCCGCGCACCGGGGCCGTGCACGACTTCTACGTCCTGGGCATGCCGGACTGGGTAAACGTCATCCCGGTGACCCCGGAGGGGAAGGTGGTCGTCATCAGGCAGTACCGCCACGGTACCGGGGAGGTCAGCCTGGAGATCCCCGGCGGCGTGGTCGACGCCGGGGAGACGCACGGGGAAACGGCGCGCCGCGAGCTGCTCGAGGAGACCGGGTACGCCGCCGGCGAGATCATCCTGATCGGCAGGGTGGCGGCCAACCCGGCGATCCAGGACAACCACATGCACACCTTCCTCGCCCTCGGCGCGCGCCGCGAACGGGAGCCCCGGCTCGACGCCGCCGAGGAGATCGCCGTCGAGGAGGTGGACCTGGCCGAGGTCGAGACCCTGATCCGCAACGGCGAAATCGACCACGCCCTGGTCGTCGCCGGGTTCTACTGGCTCGAGCTCTACCGCCTGCGCAACCCGGGGGCGGTTCCGCCCGGTTTGCGGTCCCGGCAATAGGTGGTCCCGACTGCGGCCGGCCCCTGGCGGCCGAAACTCGCGCGGACTGCGCAGGCAGGTACTACGAACCCGAGAAATAGAGGATCAGCGACAGCGCCAGCAGCAGCCCGACGATGAGGACCGCGGCGCTCGTATGCGAGGTGCGTCCCAGGATGCCGGCCGGGCCGTGGTGCTCCTGCAGGAAGGCGGTCAGCTCCATGACGGTCGTCCGGGCGTTGTCGCGAAGGCGGTTCCGCACCGGGACCATGGCCTTCGCCAGCGCCCTGACCGCTCCGGGAAGCAGCTTCCGGTAGGTCCAGTCGAAATCGAGGTTGACCGACGGCAGCTCCGGCGTCTCGAGGTGGCGCCGCGCCAGGAAGGCGAAGGCGAGCATGGCGAAGAAGAGCAGCTGCAGCTGCGTGATCACGTGGCTTTTGGTGTAAGGCTCGAAATGATCGACTTCGTGAGGCAGGATGTCGTAGAGCGGCTGCGGGTACACGCCGATGGCGACGCACAGAAAGGCGGCGATCCCCATCGCCAGCAGCATGTTGAAAGGGGCTTCCCGGCAGCGGATCCCGGAGTCGCGCAGGCCGAAGAAGCCGTAGAAGGGGATCTTGATCCCCGAGTGGTGGAGCACCCCCGCCGAGGCGAAGAGGAGCAGGAACCAGCAGACCAACCAGCCCTCCTGTGCCGCCGCGCCCAGGGTCATCGACTTGGTGACGAAGCCGCTGAACAGGGGAAAGGCCGAGATCGAGGCGGCCCCGACGAGGCAGAAGAACGCGGTCCAGGGCATCGACTTGTAGAGCATGCCGAGCTCGGATGCCTTCGCCGTGCCCGTGCGGTAGAGCACCGCCCCCACGGACATGAACAGCAGCGCCTTGTAGATGATGTGGACGAAGGCGTGCGAGACCGCTCCGTTCAGGGCCAGCCCGGTGCCGACGCCGATCCCGACGACCATGAACCCGAGCTGGTTGTTGAGGCTGTACGCCAGCACCCGCCGCAGGTCGTTCTCGATGACGGCGAAGAAAACGGGGAACACCGTCATCGCCGTCCCGATCGGCACCAGGATGTCGACGCCGGCGAAGCCGCGGGCGAGGCTGTAGACCGCGAGCTTGGTGGTGAAGGCGCTGAGGACGACGGTGCCGGTGACCGAGGCCTCGGGGTAGGCGTCCTGCAGCCAGTTGTGCAGCAACGGGAAGGCGCACTTGATGCCGAAGGCGAGGAAGATCAGGGTGCCGCCGGGGTTGTCGAACCCCGGGTCGCCGAGGTGGTCGAAGGCGAGCGAGCCGGTGGCGTCGTAGCGGACGAGCAGGCCGGCCAGCAGCAGCACGCCGGAGCCGACCTGGACGAGGAGGTAGCGCATGCCGGCGCGGAAGGCGCGCTCGCCGCCGCCGGACCAGACCAGGAAGACCGAGGCGACCGAGGTGAGCTCCCAGTAAACGAAGAGGGTGAGCAGGTCGCCGGCGAACACGGCCCCGGTGGCCGCCCCGATGTAGACGGCGCCGCAGGTGTGCTGCAGGCTGTCCCTGAGGTGGAGGGCGTAGATCGCGGCGATGACGGCGGCCATGCCGAAGATGTACCCGAAGGCGAGGCTGAGTTTGTCGACGCGGGCTACGGTGAGGCTGTAGTCGAAGAGGGCGAGCTGTGCGGACGATCCCGGTTCGAGGGCGAACAGGTGGGCGCAGCTCAGGACCGGCAGGGCGAGCAGCCAGAGCTGCTGCAGCCGCCCCCGCAGCACAGCGAGCAGGGGCGCCCCGAGGATCATGACCGCCCCGGGAGGGAGGTCCCCCCCGGAGGCGGGGACCGCCGCGAGCGGCGCCAGGGCGGCCGCGGCCAGCAGGAAGCGGACCGGGGTGCTCATCGGGACGGGTCCCTGTCGCTGGCGGAGTCCTCCCGGGAAGACCGAACCCCGTCGGAAGTGGAAACCTCGCTGCCTCCGGCCTCCCCGGACGAATCCCGGTCGTAGTAGTCGGGGCCGCGCCCCACGACGGCGCGCCAGACCCACCCGGCCCCGACGATGAAGGCGTAGGCGGCGAACCCGAAGAAGCTGTAGAAGCCGAGCCAGCCCTCAGCGTCGTGATGGACGTGCTTGTGGAAGATCCCGAGGACATCGAGGAGATCCAGTGCGAGGAGCAGGCCGCAGACCGCCAGCAGCAGGCGATAGAGCTTGCCGGCGTTTCCCGGTCTTTCGATCCAGCCCTTGCCGCTGTCGTTCGTTCGCTTCATTTCCACCTCGTCGATGCCGGAGTCACCTGCCGGCCAGCGGCAGCAGCAGCCGGTAGAGGCCGCCGGCGCAGAAGAAGAGAACGAGGCATCCCAGGGCCGTGAAGCAGATCGGCGCCAGCATGAAGGCCGGGGCCTCGCGGATGCCGCCGCTGCTGTCGGCACCGCTGCTTGTTGCCGCCTCTGCCCCGCTCGAAGCGGCCCCTGCCCCGCTTGGCGCCCCTCGGGCCGGCGCGGGTTCTCCCCGGGGAAAGAAGGCCCGGATCGGAATCGGCATCAGGTAGGCGATGTTGAGCAGGGTGCTGACCATCAGCACCGCGAGGAACAGCAGCTGTCCGGCGTCGACCGCCCCGAGGGCGAGGTACCACTTGCTCCACGCCCCTCCCAGCGGGGGCAGGCCGATGACGCTCAGGGCGCCGACGAGAAAGCAGGACATCGTCACCGGCATCTGCCTGCCGATCCCCCGCATGTCGCTGATCTCCGTCTTGTGCAGGGCGACGTCGATGGCGCCGGCGCAGAAGAAGAGGGTGATCTTGCCGAAGGCGTGCATGGCGATGTGCATGCCGCCCCCGACGATCCCCCAGGAGCTGGCCAGGGCGCCCCCGAGGATGATGTAGGAGAGCTGGCTCACGGTCGAGTATGCGAGCCGCGCCTTGAGGTTGTCCTTGGTCATCGCCACCAGCGAGGCGATCAGGACCGTGGCGCCGGCGGCGTACATCAGCCAGACGCCGGCCGACGTCTCCCGCAGCAGGTCGAGGCCGAAGACGTAGAGGATGACCTTCAGCACCGTGAAGACCCCGGCCTTGACCACGGCCACCGCGTGCAGCAGGGCGCTGACCGGGGCCGGGGCGACCATGGCCGCGGGCAGCCAGCCGTGAAAGGGGATGAGCGCCGCCTTGCCGGTCCCGAAGGCGTAGAGCAGGAGCAGGCCCGCGACCGCGGCGCCGCTGCTGCCCTCGAGGATCCCCCCCTCGGCGAACTCGAGGGTGCCGGTCAGGTGCCAGGTCCAGAGCAGGGCCGGCAGCAGGAAGAAGAACGAGGTGCCGAGCAGGATGCCGAGGTAGAGGCGGCCCCCGCGCCGGGCCGCGGGGGTGCGCGCGTGGGTCACCAGCGGGTAGGTCGAGAAGGTCAGCACCTCGTAGGCGAGGAACAGGGTGAACAGGTTGCGCGCGAAGGCGACGGCCAGGGCGGCGCCGACGGCGACGGCGAAGAACAGGAAGAAGCGGGTCTGCGAGGTCTCGTGGTGGCCGCGCATGTACCCGATCGAGTAGCAGGAGGTGACGATCCACAGGCCGGAGGCGACCATGGCGAACAGCATGCCGAGCGGCTCGACCTCGAAGGCGAGATCGATGCCGGGCAGCACCTGCATGAGGCTTGCCCCGGGCCGTTCCCCGGCCGAAACCAGAGGCAGCAGTTGCAGCACGGCGCCGAAGGTCAGGACTCCCGCCGTCAGCGTCACGGCCTCGCGCAGGTTGGGGCGGCTGCCGGCGAGGGCGATCAGGGGGCAGGCGGCCAGCGGCAGGAAGACGGCTGCGAGGATGAGAGTCGCAGGGTTCACGGTGCGGCTCCAATCGGCAGCCGGGACTCCCTGGACCCCGAGCGGGCCGGTAACGCAACCCCAGGCAGAACCAATTCGGGTTTCACTGGGCGGTCCCCATAAGCAGCCGCGCTCCCTTCCCGGCGATTCCGGCCGTCGTCTCCGTCGTCAGCCCGAAGTAGAAGTTGGCGGCGACCAGGATCCACATCGGGATCTGCATCGACAGCGGCGCTTCCCCGGCCGCGGCCTCCCCCTCCGGTTCGCGGAAGTAGGCGGCCTCGACCACCCGCCAGACGTAGGCGACGGCGATCAGGGAGCCGGCCAGCACGAGCGCGGCGACCGGCCACATGCCGCGCTCGAGCGCGGCCAGCACCAGGTACCACTTGCTGATGAAGCCCGCGGTCAGGGGCACGCCGATCAGGCTCAGCCCCCCGGCGACGAAGGCGGCGGCGGTCAGCGGCATCCGCTTGCCGAGGCCGCGCAGGTCCTCCAACTCGACCGACCCGATCCGCAAGGCCACGCATCCCATTGCCAGGAACAGAGCCCCCTTCATCAGGGCGTGGTTGAACAGGTGCACGAGGGTGGCGGTGAGCCCGGTGACCGAGAACAGCCCGATCCCCAGCATCATGTACCCGACCTGGGCGACGCTGGAGTAGGCGAGCATGCGTTTGACGTCGTGCTGGAACAGGGCGGCCAGCGAGCCGGCGAAGACCCCGGCGAGGGCCAGGGGAATGAGCAGGTAGTCGAGGTTGAGGCTGGCGAAGGCGTAGTCGCCGCCGAAGATGGTGAAGAAGAAGCGCAGGTACACGTACACGGCGACCTTGGTCGCCGTGGCCGCCAGGAACGGGGTGACCGCCGAGGGAGCGTACGCGTACGCGTCCGGCAGCCACAGGTGCATGGGGAACAGCGCCAGCTTGAGCCCAAGGCCGATGCTGAGGAAGGCGAAGGCGGCCAGCACCGTGCGCGTGTCCATCACCGCCGGCAGGCGCTCGGCCATGTCGGCCATGTTCAGCGTTCCCGTCATCATGTAGAGAAGGCCGACGCCGGTGACGAAGAAGGTCCCTCCGATGGTGCCCATGACGAGGTAACGGAACGAGGCGGACAGGGCGCGGCGGTCCGGCCCCATTCCGACCAGGGCGTACGAG
>JAPOZF010000127.1:3901-6929 GCA_026706165.1 Gemmatimonadota bacterium | reverse complement strand
CCCCCCCCCCCCTACGAGCACGTCACCGCGGCCGACATGGAGGACTTCGGCCCCTTCTACGACTTCGGCGAGTACGAGGGCCGGCACTACTTCCTCCCCATCATCGGCGGCAGCCGCTACCTGACCGCCAACCTCGAGATCTTCGAGGAGCGCGGCGCCACCCACTTGCTGCCGGCCGCCGGGGACCGCCTGTGGACGTTCGCCGAGTTCCTCGCCGCGGCGCGGGCCACCACCTTCGACCGCGACGGCGACAGCGAAACCGACGTGTACGGCTTCGCCATGCCGTTCCAGCGCAACGCCCCGCAGCAGCAGCAGATGCCGTTCTTCTGGGGGCACGGGGCGTTCATGTTCAACCCGTCGGGCGACACCCTGACCATCGACAGCGACGCCGGCGTCCGCGCCCTGCAGTTCATGGTCGACCTCGAGCACGAGCACGGGGTGATGCCTCCGGGAAGCGCAGGCCTGCGCAACAGCGACGTCGCCGACCTCTGGAACCAGGGCCGCGTCGCCATGCGCATGGGCCACCACGGCACCCTGGTCGCCCACCAGCGGTCCCTGCAGACCGGCGCCCTGGCCTCCGGCATCGTCGAGCTCTACCCGATGATGTACCCGAGCCTTCCGGGGGTGGACCCGCACGTGTTCGTCGTCGCCGACTCCCCCTGCGTTTTCAGGCAGCCCGACCCGGAGAAACGCCGGCTCGTCATCGAGCTGGCGAAGTTCATGACCAACACGCAGCACGAGCGCGAGGCGGCGTACGCCCTCTCCACCCTGCCGACGCGGCACTCGGCCGCCGACGTATGGTCCGACGACCCGTTCCAGCAGTACGTGCTGCGGGTCACCAGGTACGGCACCCGGGACGCCATCCAGGGGTACGGCATCCCCCTGGTCGAGATGACCCGCGCCGCCTTCCAGGCGGCGATGTCGCGGCAGCTGACCCCGAGGCAGGCCCTCGAGGACCTGACGCGGCGCGGCAACCGCTTCATCGCCCGCGACATCGAGCGGCGCCGGCGTGTCCGCCTGACCGGGGAGGCGGGATGACCTCAGGTGCGCGCGGGACCTGGAGGTCGATGGTCCGGGAGCGCTGGGCCTACCTGTTCCTGGCGGTCCCGGTGGGGCTGTTCGCCGTCTTCCACCTGCTGCCGATGGCGGCCACCGTGCTGCTCGGGTTCGCCGACTATTTCCCGGGGGGCCGGCCGGTCTGGGTCGGCCTCGCCAACTACCGCTACGCCCTCTCCGACGACCTCTTCTGGAAGTCGCTGTGGAACACCGCCCTCTACACCGCGGCGGTGGTTCCCGCCAGCATCTGCCTGTCGCTGCTGCTGGCGCGCCTGGTATTCGGCCTGCGGAGCGGCGCCGCCCAGGCCTTCTTCAAGTCGGCCTTCTACCTGCCCGCGGTCACCTCCGGCGCCATCCTCGCCCTCGTCTGGCTGTGGCTCTTCAACCCGTCGCGCGGACTGCTCAACTACCTGGTCTCGTTCGCCGGCCTCGGACCCTACACCTGGACCAGCGATCCGCAGATGGCCCTGCCGTCGCTGGCCCTGATGGCGGTGGCCGGCGGCCACGGCGCCGCCATCGTGCTGCTGACCGCGGCCATGGGCAACATCCCGGCGTCCTTCTACGAGGCCGCCCGCCTCGACGGGGCCGGGGCCTGGCGCCAGTTCCGGGACGTCACCCTGCCGCTGCTGCGGCCGACGCTGCTCTACCTCGTGGTCACCAGCACCATCTTCTCCTTCCAGGTGTTCACCCAGGTGCTGATGATGACCAGCGGCGGCCCCTACTACGCCACCACCACCCTCGTCTACCTGATCTACACCGACGCCTTCGAGTACTTCGACTTCGGCAAGGCGGCCGCCGAGGCGACGCTGCTCTGCCTCGGCCTCGCTGCCATCGCCGTGGTCCAGTACAAGTGGCTGTCGAGCGACGTGGAGTACTGAGCGTGCCGCGGATCCGAATCCAGGGGAGTCATCCGCCGGGGGATCCCCGGCCGCATTTCACCCGGCCGGCTCCCTCGCGGCACCCCGGCCTTCTGGTGCGGGCGCTTTCCGTTCCGCGTCGGCGGGGCCGCGGATTGATCAGCCTTCGCCCCGGGATCTCGGCAACCTGTTTCGGCGACAGGGCAGCCTGATGAAGCGCTTCCTCGCGGTATCGCTGCTCCTCCTGTTCGCCGGGGCCACCCTGCTGCCCCTCTACTGGATCGCCGTCTCCGCCTTCCAGCCGCCGTCGGTGGTGATCACCTTTCCGCCCAGTCTGTACCCGTCGCCGCCGACCTGGGTGAACTTCGCGCGCCTGTTCAACGGGTCGCAGATCCTGCGCTGGCTGCTCAACTCGCTGCTGGTCACCGGCGCGGTGACGATGTCGCACCTGCTGCTCGCCACCCTGGCCGGGTACACTCTCGCCAAGAAGAGCTTCCCCGGGAGCCGGCTCGTCTTCTGGACCGTCATCAGTCTCATGCTGATCCCGGGGCAGCTCACCCTCATCCCGCTCTACGCGCTGATCATCAAGCTCGAGTGGGTCAACACCTACAAGGCGCTGATCGTGCCGGCCCTGATCGGCCCGTTCTCGATTTTCCTGATGAAGCAGTTCCTGCAGACCCTGCCGTCCGAGTTGATCGACGCGGCGCGCATCGACGGCTGCGGCGAGTGGGGGGTGTTCCGGCGCGTCATCCTGCCGATGGCCAAGCCGGGGATGGCGGTGCTCGGCATCTTCACTTTCACCGGCACCTGGAACGACTTCCTGTGGCCCCTGATCGTCACCAACCAGGCTTCGATGATGACGCTCCAGATCGGCCTGCACAGCCTGCAGAACGCCTTCTACACCGACTACGGCCTGCTGATGGCCGGGGCCGCGGTCTCGGCCCTGCCGATGATCGCCGTGTTCCTGCTCTTCCAGCCCTTCTTCGTGCGCGGGGTGACCATCGGGGCCCTGAAGGGTTAGGATTATGGCGAAGCGGGGCCGGCCTGTATTCCGGGTGGGTGGCGGGGGACGACGGGGGGAACCGCGAACCGGGGGGTTCTGCCAGCGCCGGAGT
>JAPOZF010000127.1:0-3862 GCA_026706165.1 Gemmatimonadota bacterium | reverse complement strand
GCCCGGGCTGTACGCCGGATGGGTTGGCGCGCAGGGACCGACACGAGTGAGGGACTGATCGATGAAAGATGAAACACCGGAAAAAATAAGCGTCGTCGGCGCCGGGCTGATGGGCCACGGGATCGCCCTGCAGTTCGCCGTTGCCGGGTTCGAGGTGGCGCTTCACGACACAAACGGGGAGAAGCTTGAAAAAGCGCTTGCCGACATCGGGGGCGCCCTCGATTCCCTGCGGCAGCAGGGGATCGTCGACGCGGCCGCTGCCGGGGCCGCTCCCGGACGCATCCGCACCACCACCTCGCTGCCCGAGGCCGTTGCCGGAGCGAGCCTCGTGGTCGAGGCGGTGTACGAAGACCTCCCGCTCAAGCAGCAGGTGTTCGCCGACCTCGACCGCCACTGCCCGCCGCCGGCGGTGCTGGCGAGCAACACCTCCTCGTTCATGACCAGCCAGCTCGCCTCCTCGACCCGGAATCCGGACCGGGTGGTGGTCGGCAACTGGTGGAACCCCCCCTACCTGGTGCCGCTCGTCGAGGTGGTGCGCGGGCCGCAGACGAGCGACGGGACCATCGCCAGTCTCCGCCGCCTGCTCGAGGCCGCGGGCAAGCGCCCGATCGTGCTGCAGAAGGAGTCGCTGGGATTCATCGGCAACCGCATGCAGTTCGCGCTGCTGCGCGAGGCCCTGGCCATCGTCGACCGGGGGATCGCCACCCCCGAAGACATCGACGACGTCGTCAGGACCAGCTTCGGCCGCAGGCTCGCGGTAGCCGGCCCCCTCGAGGTCTTCGACTTCGCCGGCTGGGACACCATCTCCCACATCATCGACGAGCTGTTTCCCGACCTCGACACCAGCCGGGAGAACTTCCCGGTGCTCAGGGAGATGGTCGCCCGGGGCGAGTTAGGGGTGAAATCCGGGAAGGGGTTCTACGAGTGGGACGAGGAGAGGGTCGCCGCCCTGAAGCGCCGCCTCGCCCACGCCCTTTCCAGCATCGACCGGTTCCCGGAATGAGCAGCCCCTGACGGCCGGGAAGGAGCAGAAACATGATAAAAGCGTTGAACCACACCGGATTCGTCGTCCGCGACCGCGACGTGGTCGGACTGAGCGTGATCAGCGAGTACGGACGCCAGGGCCCCGGGGTCGACCAGGTCGTCGGGTACGAAGGGACCGAGCTGCGGTCGGCCGTCCTCGACCTCGGGGGAGGGCACATTCTCGAGCTGATCCAGTATCTCAGCCCGGCGCCGGCAGAGCGGCCCTCGGAGGAACGGAACGTGGTGGGAGCCGCCCACCTCGCCTTCGAGGTGGAGGATATCGAGGAGACCTTCCGGCGCCTGGAGCGGGGGGGCGCCAGGGTGATGAACCCTCCTGCCGAGCTGGCGCCCGGCCGCATCGGCTGCTACCTGCAGGATCCGGACGGCAACTGGCTGGAGCTGCTGCAGCTGGGGTGAGGGGGAGCCAGGCTGTGCCGGCTCCGAATCCCGGGGAGATAGCCCGGGGCTGATAGACTTCCCGAACGGGAACAACAGTCTCCCCGAAGGCAATCCCCGGGGCGGTCGATGCGCCGGCACCGAGCGGCGCCGGCGCGGGAGTTCAGCCTCCCGGAACGCGGTAGGCCACCCCCTTGTTCACCGCCTCGTCGATGGTCTCCGGTTCGATCAGGACGGTCACGGCGACCTCGAGAGCCCCGGCGGCCCCGATGTTGAGAGAGACGGCGGCTGCCGCCGCGTCATCGGCGAGGTCGGCGATAAGCAGGAGATCGTCGTCGCCGAAGGCGTAGTAGAAGCCGTCGAGGGTACCGCCCACTCCCTCGATGGTCTGCCTGAGGGCCTCCCGCCGCCCGGTGCCCCCCTCCCTGAGCAGGCCCTCGAGACCCGCCTTCGTGTACTTCGTGCGGAACAGGTATTTCGCCATGGTTTCTCTCCTTTTCGGATAGCGGCTGATTCAGCGGCGGCTCGGCCCCCTGGGATGAGACCGGGCCGCCGTCCGGATGGCAGGTAGTATATGAGGGGCATGTTGACGGGAAAACCCCATGCGCCGGGATGTGCTCGTTTCCGAAATGTCAGGACCGGATCGAGGACCTGACCCGTCTGCCGCTCCCTCGACGGCCGGGGGAAGCCGGCGGGATCTCCGAGGAATTCCGCTCATCCAGGCACA
The DNA here is from genome assembly GCA_026706165.1 of Gemmatimonadota bacterium. The sequence continues at coordinate 1,716 of JAPOZF010000127.1, read as the reverse complement.
CGGCAGCACCGGCCGCCAGAGCAAGGAGGATTCGGGATGATCCCGCCTCTACAGGATCAGCCGCATCACGTGCCTTCGGGTGCCGGCCCTGCCCGCCGCGCTGAAACCCATCGCCTCGAAGGTGCCGACGAACCCCATGAAGCGGTAGCTCGGGGAGTCGGGGTCGACGGGATATGCCTCGACCACCGCCGCCCCCATCCGCCTGGCGTGCTCCACCGCGGCGGCGATCAGCCGCCTCGTCATCCCCTGGCCGCGGAGCCGGCGCGGCACGAAGAAGCAGGCGATGGACCAGACGCTTCCCGGGCCTTCCTCGGGGCCGCCGAGGTTCCGGTAGGTGTCGCGGGGGGCTATGGAGCACCAGCCGGCAGGCTCGCCGTCGAGGTATCCGAGGATGCCGACCGGAGTGCCCCGCCGGACGGCCGCCCGCAAGGCCTGCTTCTTGGCTGAGCTGTCGGAGCGGGAGGCCCCCTTCGGCATCGGGCGCCAGGCCATGCACCAGCAGTAGTGGGGGCCGCCCCTGGCCCCGAACAGACGCTCAAGGTCGTTCCAGCGGCCGCCGTCGACCGGGTGAAACTCGAGGTCTTCCAAAGGTCGGGTGAGGGCGGTGCCCCGGCAGCCCGACGCTTCCGGGGCGGCCGGACGGGGGATCCCTACTCCTTGTGCTCGCAGTTGAACTGCCAGCCGATCCCGAACCTGTCCTTGCAGGAGCCGAAGTACGCCCCCCAGAACATGTCGGCCGGCGGCATGGTCACGGTCCCGCCCTCCGAGATCTTCGCGAACAGCTCGTCGGTCTGCTCACGGCTCCGGGTCTGACAGGAGATGGAGAAGTTGTTCCCCATGTCCGCCGGCCCGTAGTTCGACGGGACGTCGCTGCCCATCAGCACGCTCGAGCCGATGGGAAGGGAAACGTGCATGATGTTGTCCCGCTCCTCTTCGGGGACCTCGAAGTCGTCAGGCCCGTTGGCGAAGGTGTCGATGAACAGGAACTCACCCCCGAATACCGAGCGGTAGAACTCGAACGCCTCCCGGCAGTTGCCGTTGAAGTGGAGATAGGTGTTGAGGATCATGAATTCGTTGCCTCCCTGGCAGGTTGTGAATCGAGGCGCCCAATTTATCCCTGAGCTCGAAGCCTCGTCTTGTTGTTGCCCAAGTGTCAGGCCGCCCTTCGCCTGACAACTGCGATCCGGTTTCGTAACGCGAACGAGTTCTGCGAGTGCGGTTCCGGCCTGGTCCATCACGTGGCTCAATCCGCCGCCGTAGCAGACCGTTGCATCGAATGCGGCGTCGGGGAATTCGCGCAGGTCGACGATGTCCGCGAGGTAACGTCCAGTGACGTTGGGTTCGAATCCTGCTTCGCCCAGCTTTTGCCGGTTCAGTTCCAGCTGCACCGGTGATATATCGACTACCGTGATAGTCGCCCCGATTCGCGCAAGCTCGATAGTGAACCGTCCTGGCCCAGCCCCAGCGTCGAGCACGTTATCGCCGGTTTTGACGAACTGCTGAAGGTGGTGCAGATGGACGCGAAAGTTGACCCGGTCCGCCGCACTCCGCTCGAACCGTTCCCATTCGCGTTCTCCAAAGTCGTCGTAGAAGGAACTGATGTAATGGGGATCGTAATTTGCCATCGTACCCAGAGTCAGGAGATTCTGGCGCCGAGTTCTTCCTGAACGATTGACGGCCGCTTTTCAATCAGGGCCAGAAGCACGCGCGCCGGCC
>JAPOZF010000703.1 GCA_026706165.1 Gemmatimonadota bacterium | reverse complement strand
AGAGGTTGCTGGTGCCGCGCGACATGAAGACGATGTCGCAGTGCGGCTCGGTGGCGACAGCCTCACCCTGGGTCTTGGCCCGGAACCAAGTGTAGTCGAAGTGGGCAACCGGGCCGCCGAGGAAGAGCTCGTAGAACTCGATCATGCGGCCGGAGTAGAGCAGCCTGTCGATCTCGGGGTTGTCGACCGGCACGTCCTGGGCGGAGCGCATCCGCGTTCCCGGCTTGAACCGCCCCTCCTCGAGGGGGGTTCCCTCCTCGAAGGTGCCTGAGGCGGCGAGCCGCCTCAGGGCGCTCATGCGCGCCGCGACGACCTCGCCGCGGTCGAGGTACCCGGGAAGGAAGAGATAGCCGTCGGCGGCCATGCGCCGGTGCAGCTCGCCGCGGTCTCCGGCGACGTCGATGGAGCTGCGCAGGAGGCCGACCCCGGACATGTCGAGGGAACGGCCGCTGAAGGTGAACTGGGGCAGTGTTTCCGTCGTCATCTGGACCTGTTTCGATTGCGATTGCGGAGGCGAGGGCGGCGTGCGGAAAGATAGACCGGAGCCCGGGGAACTGCGAGCGGCGCCGGGGATGGAAACCGCATCTTCAGGCCCCTCGGGGACCGGTGGCTTTTGCGGGAGAGGGCTGGGAGGCCGAAGCTTCCCCGGAGTCGGGCGGGTCCGCCGCGGGGGGGAGGTGGAGGATCAACTCGTCGACGCTCTCGCATCCCAGGGCGCGGTAGATGCGGTCGAGGGTGTCGAGGTCGATGCGCTTGATCCCGTCGTTGACCAGGCGGTTCACCTGCTGCCGCGGCATCCCGATTCTGCGGGCGAGCTCCGACTGCGTGGGGGCTCCCTCCCGTTCGAGCAGCTCCCTGAGGCGGAACTTCATCATGGGGTCATGGTCTCCCTTTTCAGATACAGAAATTTCCTGGTTGGCAAGCAATCAAATAGAGGCATGGCCTTCTGTCAACAGAAATGTTCACAGAAATGGATCGGGAATCTGCTCCGCATGATCTTGCCGCAGATGCATCCAAGCTGCATCGGACCCGTTTCCGGGGAGGGTCGGTAACAGCGGTGCGTGGCGATCAGTCTTTTCTTGGTCTGGCGATGGCCACCCTGCGGGCCGGGTGCGTTCCAGGGCACCCGACCCGGAGGTTTCTTGACAGTCGGAAGCGGCCACCACACCCTTGCAGCCCCCTCGCTGGCGACGGCGGCAGGGCGCCGGCGTCATTCCCTCCGGCAGCGATGGGCGGTCACCCTTATCGGAGGAAGAAAAGTGTCCGCGACTGACGCCTGTGCAAGGATGCTCCGGGAACCCGCCGACAGGCAGGACGAGGTGGCGGCGAACCTCAAGAACTCCCTGGCCGACGGCGACCACGAGCGGATGGAGCAGTGCCGCAACCAGATGTTCGAGGGGATCTGCGAGGGTTTCAGGAAGCTCTACGACCTAGGCGATCTCTGGAACACCCTTGCCCCGCGCATCAGCAACTTCGGAAAGTAGCGGACCGGGAAATCAGTCGAAGGATATGGTCAGGGAAAAGCAGAAAGAGGAGTATTTCGAACAGGGGTTCTTTATTTCGGACGACGCGGTGTCGGCGGAGATGTTAAAAAGCATGGAAACCGCAGCAATCCGCGCAACAGCGAAGGTGCGCTCCGGTGCGGTGGTTACGGGGGGCGAGAAAGTGGAGGTCGACGGCGAGGGGAGCGAGGTGGAGCATATCGAAGGAGTGTTCGCTCCGGAGTTCCAGGAACCGGTGTTCGCCGAGTACATGTGCTGCGACGAACTGCTGAACTATGTGACCGGCTTTCTCGGGGAGGAGTTGCGCCTGGGATGGATGACCCTGTGTGTCAACGGCCGGGGCTACGACAGCGGGTGGCACCGCGACTTCGGGGCAGAGGAGCGGGACGGCAGCTACGAAGTCGAGATGGAGATCCTTGGCCGCAACACGAAAAACCAGTTCAAATGGAGCCTGGCCCTGAAGGATGATCCTTGCCTGCTGTTGGTACCGGGCAGCCAGCGCCGCTACCGCACCGACGAAGAGCGTGAGTGTCTGATAAACACCCGGCACAAGGACATTTCCGGACAGAAGGAAGTCTTTCTGAGAAAGGGCGAGACCCTGTTCTGGAACGGCAATACCATCCATCGGGGGCGGGCCCCTGAAGACTTCACCGGGCGGCTTACAGTCCGGGCCGGCATGGCGAAGTACCAGGAGAACGAAGGAGTTGAAGACCTGGGGAACCGGTTTCGCTGGATGCGCGCGCCGAACGTCCGTGACGCCCTGCCCCGGAAACTCCACACCCTGTACGACCGCTGGCTGGCCGTGCAGCCTTCCACCTGAGGGTGCACGGGCACGTTTCAATGCTCTGGAATCCAGAGCGGCACCGAGCCCCCGAAATCCGTAGTTGGGCTCCTTCGCCAAATTCTCCGCTGATCCTGATCCGACCTGATCGTACCCATTCCCCCGGGTCCAATTTCGGACTTCACTGCGCAGCCCTTTCCGCCTGTCGACCGGAACACCGAGAAACCCAGAGAGGAGAATCAGGACCTCCGCAGAAGGCGGCGGCCTCCGGCGAGCAGTTTCAGCAGCCGGCTCGGGAAGGCCTCGACGGTATAGTACGAAACCAGGATGCCGCCGAATCCCCGCTTGAAAAAGGCGATCCCCGGAAGGTTGGCGCCGACGAAGTCGAACCGGGAGAAGCCGGTCTGCTCGAGAAGTTTCCAGTACAGGAAGGAGGTGGCCCCGCTTTCGCGAAAGGCGGGGTCGGCGCCGGAGACCCAGGCGTAGATGGTGTCGAACCCGCGGGCGAACACGACGACCGACGCGGTGCGGCCGGCTCCGTCGACCACACGGTAGGCCTCGGTGAGATCCCGTTCCCGCGCCTGGGAAGCAAAACGCCGGACGACATCCCCGGCAAGGGGAGGTCGGTCCTGTCCGCCGTAAACCAGCTCGTACAGCTGCACCAGCTCGTCGAGGTCTTCGGCAGGCTCGAACCGGAATGCCTCCGATGCCTTGCGGATGACGGTGCGGGTGCGGCGTTCGAGACGGGACCAGACCGCCCCGGAGCCGCAGCCGAGGTCGGTGACGTAGGTGTACCGGGGCGCGGGGGCCCAGCCTGCCCAGGAAAACTCGCGGACGTCGGCGACCTCCGGGGCAAGGGTGAGGCGCACGTGTCCGTAGCGGCGTTCGAGGAATTCGACCAGGGCGCGGGTTTCCCCGCGCCGCTCCGACTCCTGCCGCGACGGCAGGTCGCTGGGGACCGGCCGGTGGATGAAGCCGCCGTGCGGCATCAGGGGCGGGGTGATCAACTGTCTGCCGCCGCGCCGTTCGAGGCCGCTGACCCCGGCCACCAGCTGTCCCTTCCTGTAGCAGCCGTAGCTGACGGCGCGGTCGCCGGTCGCTTCCCCGGCGCACTCGAGCCAGGCCCGCGTCGAGAATACCGTTCCCCCCACGGCGCCGCGCACGAACTCGTCCCAGTCGCCGGCGCCGCTCGCGTCGGCGACCTCGTACAGGTCATCAGCGGGCATTATCCCTCAACCGTCGTCCTTGTTGACATCCCCAGAAGGCCAATCTATATTAACAAAATTAAACTTTATTCTAAACACTTGGGCTGCTTAGGTTTGCACTGCTCTTCAAACAGGATTCGCAAGACGGCTCCCGCCTCGCGCCGCGAAGCCCCGACACCGGCTTCCCTGCGCCTCCTCCCGATCATTACCCTGCTCCTCGGCCTTACCGCGCCGATCGAGTAGGCTCCGCTCTTCCGCTACCGACAACCCGAACGAGAACGGAGCCTTGAAGAAATTCCAAGGCAGTGACCGAACTGTGTCTGTTGTAATGACTGTCGAGACGAGACCGATGCTCCCAACTCAATTCCCCAGGAGATGACCACGATGCAGATGTTCTACGACGATGACGCCAACCTCGAACTGCTGGCGGGAAAAACCGTGGCGGTGATCGGCTATGGCAGCCAGGGCCACGCGCACGCCCTCAACCTCAAGGAGAGCGGGGTCAGCGTCGTCGTCGGGCTGCGCGAGGGCAGCGCCCGGCGCGCCGAGGCGGAAAGGGACGGCCTCGCCGTGGCCACCGTACCGGAGGCGGCGAAGGCCGGAGACATCATCATGATTCTCATAAACGACGAGATCCAGGGGGCGGTGTTCAAATCCGACATCGAGCCCAACCTCGAAGAGGGGAACGCGGTGGCCTTCGCCCACGGGTTCAACATCCACTTCGAGCAGGTGGTTCCCCCGGACGACGTCGACGTCTTCATGGTGGCCCCGAAGGGCCCCGGCCACCTGGTGCGTCGGGTATACGAGGAAGGGGGAGGAGTTCCCTGCCTGCTGGCGATCGGGCAGGACGCCACCGGGCGCGCCCACGAAATCGGGCTCGCCTACGCCAAGGGCATCGGCGGCACCCGCGGAGGCGTCATCACCACGACCTTCCGCGAAGAGACCGAGACCGACCTGTTCGGAGAGCAGGTGGTGCTGTGCGGCGGCCTGACCGAGCTGATCCGCGCCGGCTTCGAGACCCTCGTCGAGGCGGGTTACCAGCCGGAGGTCTGCTACTTCGAATGCCTGCACGAGGTGAAGCTGATCGTCGACCTGATTTACGAGGGGGGCATCGCCAACATGCGCTCGTCGATCTCCGATACCGCCGAGTTCGGCGATCTGACCCGCGGCAAGCGAGTGGTCACCGAGGAGACGCGGCAGCGGATGAAAAAGATCCTCGAGGAGGTGCAGAACGGACAGTTCGCGAAAGAATGGATGTTGGAGAACCGGGTGGGCCGGCCGGTCTACAACGCCCGCAAACGCCGGGACGCCGAGCACCAGATCGAAGAGGTGGGGGCACGCCTCCGCGGCATGATGAGCTGGCTGGAGGGGTAGGGTTCCCCCGGTTCCGGCAACAGGTACGAGTCCACAGTGCGCCTGGCCCGAACGCAGCTCGCGAGTGAAGCAACGATCCCGCCAGCGGCATCGTGAAAGGGACGAGCCATGGAAACTGATCGCGTAGTGATTTTCGATACGACGTTGCGGGACGCCGAGCAGACGCCCGGCGCCTCTCTCACCGTGCCGGACAAGCTCGAGATCGCCCACCAGCTCGCCCGGCTCGGCGTCGACGTCATCGAAGCCGGGTTTCCGATCTCTTCCAACGAGGATTTCGAGGCCGTTCACCGCATAGGGCAGGAGGTCGAGGGCCCGGCGATCTGCGGCCTGTGCCGCGTCGTGCTCAAGGATGTCGACCGCGCCGGAGAGGCCCTGGAGGACGCCCCGAAAGGGCGGATCCACACCTTCGTCGGCACCTCTCCCCAGCACCGGACCATGATGAAAAAGTCCGCCCCCGAGGTGCTGGAGATGGCGGTGAGGGCGGTGGAGCGGGCGAGGTCCTGCACCGCCGACGTCGAGTTCTCGCCGATGGACGCCACCCGCACCGAGGGCGAATACCTGTTCGAGGTGGTCGAGGCGACGATCGCGGCCGGGGCGACGACCATCAACATCCCCGACACCGTCGGCTACACGGTTCCAGACGACTTCGCGCGGCTGATAGCCGGCCTCCTCGCCGAGGTGCCCAACGCCGGCGACGCCGTTTTCAGCGTTCACTGCCACGACGACCTCGGGATGGCGGTGGCCAACACCCTGGCCGCCTTGAAGGCCGGGGCGCGCCAGGTCGAGTGCACGATCAACGGTTTGGGAGAGCGGGCGGGCAACTGCTCGCTCGAAGAGGTGGTGATGGCGCTGCGGACGCGCCGCGACTATTTCGGCCTCCACACCGGGGTCGCCGCCGGCGAGATCGTCCACACCAGCCGCATGGTCAGCCGCCTGATGGGGATCGCGGTACCCCCCAACAAGGCGATCGTCGGGGCCAATGCCTTCGCTCACAGCTCCGGCATTCACCAGGACGGGGTGCTCAAGAAGCGGGACAACTTCGAGATCATCGATCCCCGCGAGGTCGGCTGGGAGGACACCAGCATCGTGTTGAGCGCCCGCTCCGGGCGGCACGCCCTGCGGCACCGGCTCGAGAAGCTCGGGTACGAGCTGACGCCCGAAGAGCTGGACAAGGCGTACGACCGCTTCATCGAGGTGGCCGACAAGAAGAAGGAGGTCTTCGACGAGGACCTGATGGCGATCGTCGGGGACGAGCTTCGCAACGTCGCCGAGAAGTACCGGCTCGACTACCTGCAGACGGTCAGCGGCACCGGCTCGATTCCGGCGGCCACGGTGCGGATCCAGGTCGACGGCGGGGAACCGCTGCAGGCATCCGCATGCGGGGACGGTCCGGTAGACGCCGCCTACGAGGCGATCAACGCGGCCTTGAAGATCGACAGCGTCAAGGTCGAGGAGTACGGAATCCAGGCGATAACCGGCGGCAGCCAGGCGATGGGTGAGGTAACCGTCCGGGTCGCCGACGGAGATCTGAAAACCACGGGTCACGGAGTCTCGACCGACATCATCGAAGCCAGCGCCAAGGCCTACGTCGATGCCTTGAATCGGCTGGACGTCCGCAAGACCCGGCACGAGCAGCGCATGCAGGCGCTCTGAGGGCGGGACCGAAAATGTCGAAGAATCTGTTCGAGAAGGTCTGGGACCTGCACGAGGTGCGGCGGCTCCCCTCGGGGCAGTCGCAGCTGTTCATCGGCCTTCACCTGATCCACGAGGTGACCAGCCCCCAGGCCTTCGAGATGCTGCGCGAACGCGGCCTGAAGGTGCTGCATCCGGAGCGCACCTTCGCCACCGTCGATCACATCATCCCGACCGACGGGCGCGGGCGCCCGTTCGCCGACGGGCTGGCCGAAGAAATGATGGCGGCCCTCGAGGAGAACGCGCGGGAGTTCGCCGTTCCCCTGTTCGACATGAACGACCGCCGCCAGGGGATCGTGCACGTGATCGGCCCCGAGCTGGGGCTGACCCAGCCGGGGATGACCATCGCCTGCGGCGACAGCCACACCTCGACTCAC
>JAPOZF010000720.1:5322-6943 GCA_026706165.1 Gemmatimonadota bacterium | reverse complement strand
ACGCCATCTGTCACCGGGACTACTCGATTGGAGGAGGGTCGGTGGCGGGTGCGATTTACGACGACCGCCTTGAAGTGACCTCGTCGGGAACCCTGCACTTCGGGCTTACCGTGGAATCGTTGTTCGAACCTCATGAATCCCTGCCTTGGAATCCGCTTGTCGCCCAGGTCTTCTACCGTCGTGGAATCATCGAGCAGTGGGGGCGGGGTACGATCAAGATGAGGGAACTGACGACGAACGCCGGACTGCCGGCGCCGGAGATCGAAGACGCCGGAGGTTGCGTCACCGTGCGCTTCAGGCCGGAGTCCTACGTGCCCAGGCGTGTCGAGCGGGAGGTGACCGAACGCCAGAGGGCAATTCTGTCCCTGCTTGCGGGAGCGCCCACTGGATACGCTTTGCGTGAGATCATCCCCGACTGGGCGATTCACCTGCCGAGCGGCAGGTGCGAGACGACTTGCGGATCTTGCGGACACTCGGCCTGGCGGTGTGTGAGGGCCATGGCCGAGGTGCGCGGTGGAAGCGCCAATAGACCATTTCCGTCATGGATTTCGGCTTATCTGTCTTATTCTGTCTTATTCCGCGCCCCCCGTCCTTTCGATGGCGACATAAGCAAAGTAAAATCAATCAGTTATGCTTTTCCTGTCTTATTCTGTCCCATTCTGTCTTATTTCCTCACGAACCCAGGTCGTTCTTCCACCTGGAGCTTCCGCAGAAACGGTTGCGCGGAAGCGGGCTGCTGTTTGATCGACGACCGCTCCAAAACCAAGGGGGATTTCTGACATCATGGCGTTCAAATACAGCTTGCAGTGCGACACCCTTCCCTGGGTCGGGTACAACCTCCTCGAGGAGCCGGATACAGTCCTGAAAGCCGCCGCCGAGGCCGGGTACGACGGCGTCGACCTGCCCGGCAACCCGGAGAAGATGGACGGCGGCGCCTGGCGCCGGCGGGTCGAGGAGGCCGGCCTCGTGGTCCCGGAGGTCCTGGCCGCCTGGGGCTACTACCATGCCGGCGAGGAGCGCAACCTCGCCAGCTCCGACCCGGAGACCCGGGGCCGCGCCGTCCAGTACGCACGGGACACTGTAGACCTCGCCGCCGACGCCGGGGCGAGCTTCACCCAGCTGTGCGCCGCCCAGCCCGCGGTGCCGCAGCTGCCGTTTCCGCTGGAGCCGGTGGAGCGCCTGCGCGACAACTTCCGGCAGTCGATCCGCGAAATCTGCGAGCACGCCGCGAGACGCGGCATCACCATCCTGCTGGAGCCGCTCAACACCTACGAGGGCCTCCCCGGGGTGCTGACCACGATCTACGAGGCGGTCAACTACGTCGACGAGCTGGGGCTCGGTCTCGGGGTGCAGCCCGACGTCTATCACATGAACGTCGAGGAGGGCTCGATCCCGGACGCGCTGCGCTATGCCGGCCCCCGCATCAGACACTTCCACCTCAACGAGACCAACCACTGCCAGCACGGGACCGGCCACGCCGACTACCGGGAGATCTTCCGCATCCTCAAGGGGATCGGCTACGACGGGTACCTCTGCACGTACATGCCCAAGACCACCCAGGCGATCCTGCAGAGCGCCGCGGGCAACCCCCACCTGCCGGCGGGGGCCGCGGCCGCGGGCG
>JAPOZF010000720.1:2300-5312 GCA_026706165.1 Gemmatimonadota bacterium | reverse complement strand
TCTTCCCCGCGCGCCGGCCACTCCCTCCCTCCCGGACGGGGCCGCCGCCGGCGGCGGGCGGCGCCCCGCTCTGGCCGTGGTTCGCGGGGGCCTGCTCGGATTCCTCAAAGAGACCGAGCGCACCGTCGACCAGTCCCGCGAGTTCTACGAGGCGGGCGGCTGGCGGAGCTGACCCCGGCATCACCCGGACCCGACCGATGCCTGACCTGGCGGAAATGATCGACTCGACAGGGCTCCTGGAGGATCCCGCGCGGCTGCGCGAGCGCATGCAGGAGAACGGCTATCTGTTCCTGCCCCGGCTGGTCCACCCGGACCGGGCAACCGCGGTAAAGCGGGAGATCATGACGATCCTGCGGGAGCGGTTCATCATCGAGGAGGACGGGGCCCCGGACCCGATGTGGATCGGGGGGCCGCAGCCGACCGAAGCGGAGTACATGGCCGTGTACGACCGCATCGTCCGGCTCGGGTCGTTCCGCGGGCTGGCCGAGGCCCCCGAGATTCTCAACCTCCTCGAGGCGGTGTGCGCGGGGCCGGTCCAGGTCTGGGAGCAGCAGCTGATCCGCCTCGTCTACCCCGACCCGGAAGCCGAAGCGGCCCAGGGGAGTCGGCGCCCACCAGGACGGCGACCCGAAGCTGGGGTACAAGGCCGGCCGTTTCTACACCTGCTGGATCTCGCTGATGGAGATCGACGCCGAGGTCGGAGGGCTCGCGGTCGCCCCGGGGTCGCACCGGCTCGGGCTTCTGCAGAGCGCCGGCACCGTCGCCAGCTCCACGAAGCAGCAGGGCAGTAAACCCGGGTACGGCCTCGACCCTTCCCGACTCTCCTGGGCGACGGGGGACTTCGCTCCCGGCAGCGCCGTGATCTTCCACTGCCGCACCGCCCACCGCGGCCTGCCCAACCGCTCCGACCGCATCCGGCTCTCCTGCGACTTCCGCTACCAGCCCGCCGAAGACACGGCCAGCTGGCTGGCGCACACCCCCGGGCCGGAGGTGCGGCGCACGGCGCAGCAGATCGACGAGGTGCTCTCCGGCCGGGCCCTCTGGGTCACCACCCGGGCGGAACCGGAGCTGATCGGCGAGATCCGCCGTCGCATGCTGGAGGAGCGGAGCACCACCCTGGAGCGGGCCCGGGAACTGGCGCGGGAGCTGGGCGGGGCCCCGTGATTCCGGACGCACGCTCCGGGGAGCCGGCAGCAGAGGCGAAGGGCGCGCCATGACCTCGGACACACCTTTCGAGTTGGCGCCGGGGTTGAGAGGACCGGTATGAACCTCCAATCGCACCTGGACGAGTTGGCCGGGCAGGGGTACACGACCGTCCGCGGCGCCCTCTCCCCCGGGGAAGTCGAAGCGACGCGGCGGGCGGTGATCGAGCTGCTCGACGCCGAGGAGGAGGTGGCGCGCACCACGGGAACGCAGACCGACAACCTGCGCAACGCCCACGCCATCGTCGGCAAGCACCCCCACTTCCACGAGTTCTACCTCAACCCCCCGGTGATGCGGATCGTGCGCGCCCTCCTCGGGGAAGGGGCGATGCTCTACGACGGCAACATCCGCGTCCCCATGCCGACCGGCAGGCGGGACGCGGCCAAGGGGTTCCAGGTCCACGTCGACCGCGAGGACTACACGGTGCTGCCGTTCGCCGGCGGCACCCACTTTCCGATGGCCCTGAACGTCGTCTGGTGCCTCGTCGACTTCACCCCGGAGAACGGCACCACGCGGCTGTGGCCGGGGTCACACCTGTCGTGCGAGGTCCCCGACCCCGACCACGACGCCGGGGAAACCGTGCGGATCGAGGCGGCGGCCGGATCGGCCATCGTCTGGGACGCGGCCCTGTGGCACCAGGGCGGGATCAACCGCAGCGACCGGCCGCGCTGGTCGGTGATCGCCTACTACCTGCGGCCCTGGCTCAAGGGGAAGACCGACAGCCTGCGCCTGCTGCCGCCCGAAGCGGTCGCGACCATGTCGGACGAGGCCAAGCGCCTGGTCGGGATCATGGCGGCGCCCCCGGACTACTCCGAGGTCAAGGCGCTCGACAGCCGGCAGCTGGCCGCCCTGACCCTGGAGCAGCGCAAGGTCCTGGGTTTCCCGGTTTATTGAGAAGGGTTCACGCTGCCCCCGGCCTTCAAGAACCGGGGTCGGTCCAACGCGCTGGTTCCTCAGTCAGGGCCCTCCTTTCGCAACACGTCAAGTGAGTTTTTCGCAGCGAAGATCCCCGGCCCGGCAAGAACCGAGCCTGCCCGCCTAGGCTTCGAGACTTGAGTAGCGGCAGGGCCGGAGCTGCCAGGACTCGAGCGACCGCAGGCTCGCCCGCCCTCCCCGGGCGAAGAAGCGGGTACCGATGCTGTCGGTCCGCTGCGGGTAGATCCGCTTGGTCAGCAGCACGCGATCCCCGGCGAAGACCTCGACCACCGAGCGGTCGAGGAAGATCCGCAGCGGCAGCGGCTGGTCGGGGTCGTGATCGAGGTCGGCGACCTGCGGGTCGCGGCCGACGAACTCCGGGTCGGCGCTCGACCGGGAGACATCCAGCGTAATCCGCGACGAACCGCGGTACCACGTCACCACCGTCTCCTCCTCGCCGCCGAGATCGCAGCGCAGCTTGAGGCCGGCCTCGTCGGCGCTGCCGGGATCGATCTCCGCCCTCAGCTCGATGGTGTCCCCGGCGATCCCGGGAAGGATCTGCTCGCCGTCGTCGGCGAAGGCGCCCTCCAGGCTGCGGTACATCCCGCGCAACCCCTCCAGCTCCCGCACCGGCGACACGCGTACGCTCCCGTCCGGACCCGGCCGCATCTCCCACGGCACCGACATGATGCCGGCCCAGCCCGCCCTCGCCATCGCCTCGGGAGTGCGGCCCTCGGCGATCCAGGTGATGACGATGCGGCGCCCGTCCGGGGCCAGCCAGGAGCTGGGGGCGATCAAGTCGCCGCAGACGTGCATGGCCGGCCCCGGCTCCCAGCTGGTGTAGTTGAAGCGGCCGTGCACCCGGCGCTCGAAGCGGCCGTCGGCGTAGGGGCC
>JAPOZF010000720.1:0-2275 GCA_026706165.1 Gemmatimonadota bacterium | reverse complement strand
ACTGGGCGCCGCGGCTGTGGCTGGCGAACAGCAGCATGTGCCCGTCCCCGAACGGAAAGAAGCTCGGCACCGCGAGGTCGCTCTCTCCGCCCGGCTCGTAGAGCAGGCCGGCGTACTCCCAGTCGACGGCGTCGCGGGAGCGGAACAGGAAGCCGGCGTCCCTGGAGCTGCCGATGGCTCGCGGCTTGCCGATCTGGGAGCCGCTGGCCATGTAGAACCACTCCCCGTCCTTCCAGGCGCAGGGGTCGTGGAGCCTCCACTCCACCGGCTCGTCGGGCAGCTCGATCACGGGGTTTCGCGGGTGCTTGCGCCAGGTGCGGTACCCGTCGTCGCTGTCGGCCAGGCAGATTCCGCCCGGGTTGCCCCAGTAGATCAGGGTGTGGGAGCCGTCCCGCTCGAAGGCGCCGCCGCTCCAGCAGCCGACGTGGTCGGGGCCGCCCTCCTCGCGCTCGATCGCCACCGGGTAGTCGATCCAGTGGATGAAGTCCTCGGTCGCCGCATGGCACCAGGTGCCCCAGCCGCCCGGGCCCTCGGGGGAGGGGGCGTCGCGGTACTGGTAGAAGAGGTGGAAGAGCCCGTTGGCCTGGAAGGTTCCGGTCGGGTCGTTGGTCCAGTTCTTCGGCGGGACGAAGTGGTAGACGGGCCGGTGGCGGTCGCCGGCGAACTGCTCGCGGATGCTGGTCACGATATTTCCCCTTTTCCCCGGGATTTCTGCCGGGTTGGCACGGCGGCCAATAGTGGGCAGGGGAGCAGGCGGCGACAAGCAGCCGCGGTGGCCTGAAGCGGAAACTGGCGGCACAGGGGACCACCGGTAACCTGTCAGCCCTCAGGTCCCTCGGGCCGCCTTCCGCAGTCGGATGGCTTCCCTCAGTGACTTTCCGCCCCGGAACCGTTTCCTAATTTCCCGGTACCCGGGAAACGCCAGAAGGACCAGCTTGAAAGGAGCAGGGAGATGCTCACCCAGGAACAGCACCGGCACTTCGAGACCTTCGGGTTCATCGTTCTGCGGCAGTTCTTCTCGCCGCGGGAGATGGAGAGGGCAGGCAACGAGTTCGAGACCGCCCTCGACGCCCTGTACGCCGACGACCCGTTCGACGGCAGCAAGCGGCACTCGGCCATGCTGACGGGGGAGGATACCCCCTTCTTCGCCGGCCTTCCCGAGGACCCGCGGCTGTACGGGATCGCCGAGCAGCTCTACGGGGACTGCTTCCCGATCACCAGCGACGCCAACCGCTACGTCGGCGACTCGCGCTGGCACCCAGACCATTACATCGACGTCGAGAAGGACTGCTACGGCATCAAGTTCGCGTACTACCTCGATCCGGTCGGCCCCGAGTCCGGGGCTTTGCGGGTGATCCCCGGCTCTCACCGCAACCCGTTCTGGACCGCCGTCGACAACGCGAACACCCGCGAGGCCGATATCCGCGGGGTGCCCGGCCACGTCTGCGCGTCGCAGCCCGGGGACCTCATCGGATTCGACGTGCGCCTGTGGCACGCCAGCTGCGGCGGCGCCGCAGGGCGGCGCATGTGCACGGTCGTCTACTACAAGAGCCCGCAGTCCCCGGAAGAGGAGAAGGGGATGCGCTGGCGGGCCGGGCACTGCGTCGAGGCCCTGGCCCCGGAGCCGTTCGTAAACCCGCACTGGGCGTCGAACCCCGGCAACAGCGGGAAGCGCGCCGGCTGGCTCGAGCAGCTCGAGCACTGGGGCTTCATGGCCCCCCCGGGGCCCGGGGAAGAGCGGGAGGAGATCGCTTTCCGCGCCAACTGAGGGCGCGGCCGCTTCAGTCCGGGACCCGCCCGGACGAGACCGACACGGTCCCGGCCTTGCGGCGCCGCTCGTCGCGGGCGGTCCTGCGGCTCCGCTGCCAGTAGAAGTCGCGCCGCGTTTCCCGCTTCCGGTACGGGGCGGCCCAGGTGTGGATGTAGGCCCGCCGGGTCTCGGCGGTGCGGTTGGGGCCGGAGAAATGCAGGGTGCGGCAGTGGTGGATGGTCGCCCCGCCGGCCGGAACCGGGCAGGCTACCGCCGCGGAGGGGTCGACCTCGTCCACCTCGAGGCCGTGGATCCTCGGGTCGCGGCCGATGGTGTGGTGGGGGAGGACATCTCCCCCGTGGCTGCCGGGTATGAACTGCATGCACCCGTTTTCCACGGTCGTGTCCTGCAGAGCCAGCCAGACGCTGAGACTGTCGTACTCCAGCTCCTCCTTCCAGTACGCCTCGTCCTGGTGCCACGGGGCCGCCCCGCCGATCCCGGGGGGCTTGACGATGGCGTGCTCAC
>JAPOZF010000706.1 GCA_026706165.1 Gemmatimonadota bacterium | reverse complement strand
CTCGACCTTGAGGTTCTCGAGGAACTCCATCGGGTCGGCCGCCTCGCGCTGCCAGTCGAGCACCTGGCGCAGCCAGCCGATGCGCTGGTCGCTTTCGACCTCCGGCAGCTCGCCCGACTTGTAGCGCCAGTGCGCGGCGATTCCGATCTCGGCCGTCTGGTGCATCTCCCGGGTGCGGATCTGGACCTCGACCGGGCGCCCGTCGGGGCCGACCACCGAGGTGTGCAGCGACTGGTACATGTTGGTCTTGGGGGTGGCGATGTAGTCCTTGAAGCGGTCGGAGATCGGCACGTACAGGCTGTGCACGAGGCCGAGGGTGGTGTAGCAGTCGCGCACCGACTCGACGAGGATGCGCACGGCGCTGAGGTCGTAGATCTCCTCGAAGGTCGTTCCCTGGGTCCTCATCTTGTTGTAGATGCTGTAGAAGTGCTTCGGCCGGCCGGTGATCTCCGCGTCGATCCCGGTCTTGGCGAGGTCGGCCTGGATCGGGGCCTTGAACTCCTCGATGTAGACCTCGCGCTGCTCCCTCTTCATCGCCACCTGGCGGCGGATTTCGTCGTACTGATCCGCGTCGAGGTACTTGAGGCTGAGGTCCTCGAGCTCCCGGCTGATGCGGGCGAGGCCGAGCCGGTAGGCCAGCGGGGCGTACACGTCGACGGTTTCGCGGGAAATCCGTTTCTGCTGCTCGGGCTCGACGTGGTCGAGGGTGCGCATGTTGTGCAGCCGGTCGGCGAACTTGATGAGGATCACCCGCAGGTCCTCGACCATCGACAGCAGCATCTTGCGGTAGGATTCGGCCTGGCGGGCTTCGCGGCTCTGGTACTGGAAGCGCTCGATCTTGGTCACGCCGTCGGTCAGGGCGGCGATCTTGGGGCTGAACTCGGCGGCGACCTCCTCCAGGGTCACCGAGGTGTCCTCGAGCACGTCGTGCAGCAGTCCGGCGGTTACCGTGGTCGAGTCGAGACGGAGCTGCGCGAGGATGCGGGCGACCTCGACGCAGTGCTGCATGAACGGCCGCCCCGACATGCGGGTCTGGCCGGCGTGCTTGTCGCTTGCCCAGCCGTAGGCGCGCGCGATCAGGTCGAAGTCCGCCTGCTCGTTGATGGAGGCGACCTCGATCAGCAGCATCTGGAGCTCGAGCTCGCTGGTCTCCTCGAGGACCTCGTCGAGACTGCGGAGCCGGTCCGTTGCCGCGGCCGGGGCCCCGGTGCCGGGGGATCCGGTTCCCTTTCCCGGGGTTGCGGCGATTTCGGTCAGTTCGCTCACTGGAATTCCTTCCGCTGACCCACAATATATCCAAGCGGGGTCCCCGAAAAAAGGTCGAAATACCGCATGATGAACAGGAACAACAGGTTACGCCATCCCCGGGACAGTTGATATGAGCCCCGCGGAGGATTCGGACCCTTCGGGTTTTCGGAGCAGGTACCCCATGGACAATTCGTCCCTGGCGCGGTTCCCGAGCGAAGAGGGAGTTGCCCGGGAGAGGAGAGGGCGGGGGAAGGAGGGCGGGCTGGCCCGGGAGGGGGGCGGCGCGGCCCCCAGGGCTCAACCCGTACATTACCCGCGCAATTCGGATACTTCCGGACACCCCGAGCAGAACATGCGAGACTGGTTCGAACTGAGGAGAATCCTTACCCCCGGGGACGCCGCCCTGATCCTGGCGGTCGCCGCCGGAGCCCTGCTGGCGGCGTGGCGGCAGCCCCCGGCCTCCGCCGCCTCGGTCGCAGTGGTCGAGGTCGAGGGCAGGGAAGTGGCGGTTTTTCCGCTGGACAGGAACGGCAGGCAGGTCCTGCGGGCCCGCACCGGTGAAGTGGTGATCGAGATCCGCGACGGGGCCGCCCGCTTCGCCGAAGCCGGGTGCCGCAACCGCATCTGCGTCCTCGCCGGGTGGATCGAGGGTATCGGGGAGATCGCCGCCTGCGTTCCGAACGGGATGGTCCTGCTCCTGCGCGGGGAGCGCTCCCCGAAGCGGCCCGGCGGCGTGGACGCCTTCAGCGGCTGAGCGGGTGGCCCGATGCCTTCGCGCACAGTTCCTGGTGAGCCCGGCCGCCCCCGCGCCCCGGTTCGGGGGGTTGCCTCTGCACGCAGTACGCGCCCCTTGCGACTCGCTCATGCATCTGGCGAACCGGGCGCGTCGACGCCCTCGTTCGCACGGTTGCCTGCGCGCGCCGGCACCCGATGTCCGCAAGGCAGCTGACCCGGCTCGGCCTGCTCGCCGGCGCCGGCCTGGTCCTCTTCCTCCTGGAGGCGGTGGCGCCCCGGCCCCTTCCGTGGATGAAGCTGGGACTCGGGAACCTTCCCGTCGTCGTCGCCCTCGAGCTTTTCGGGGGGCTTCCCGCCATCGCGGTCGCCGTGGTCAAGATCGCCGCCGGCGGCCTGGTGAGCGGCGGTTTCGGCAGTCCGGCCTTCGCCATCGGCGGGGGAGCCGGAATCGCCAGCGTGACCGCCATGGCCCTGGCCCACCGCCTGGCCCCGGGTGTTTTCAGTCTGGTCGGGTTGAGCGTTCTCGGAGCGGTCACCCATCAGCTGATCCAGCTGCTCATCGCCCGCGTCTACCTCAATCACGCCGGCCTGCTCGCCTTCCTGCCCCTCTTCATGCTCACGGGACTGGTCACCGGCTTTGCGATCGGCCTGGTCGCCCACTGGTGCGCCGTCCGGCTGCGGCGCCTCGAACGGAGCTGAAGGCGCGGCAGACCCTGCCGGGGGCCTTGGCAATTGCCCGAAAGGCGTATTCTCCTTTATTTGTGCGCTTGAGCCGGCATTGAAAATCCGAATTCCGAACGGCATTTGAACCGAACAATCGGCAACGCTCCGCAGGCAACTTCCGCGTTCGTTCCGCAAGGCCTCCGACAATCCATCTTTCAAAGCGCATGAGAATACGCCCCGCCAGCGCGCTCACGGCTCTACTGGGGAGCGCCATCCTGGGGTCGAGCCCGCCCCTTTACGCCGAAGTCGATTTCAGGGCGCTCGAGCGGCTGGCCCCGAAGCAGCGTCTCGAAGAAACCATCGGGTATTTCTCCGACCTCGGCTCCCGCGTCGCCGGGTACCCCGGCGCTGAATCCGCCGCCCTCTACATCCAGCACCAGTTCCGCGAGATCGGGCTGGACGGGATATCCTTCCAGAAGTACGACATCTCGATCCCGGTGGAGAAGGGGGGATTCCTCGAGGTTCCCGGCGAGGAGGGGCGTTTCCCGATTCACGGTCTGTGGCCCAACCTCGTGCGCACCTCCACCCTTCCCGACGGCGGCATTGACGCGCACCTCGTGTACGGCGGCACCGGGGAGTTTCCCGAGCTCTCGGGTACCGACATCGAGGGATCGGTGGTCCTCCTCGACTTCAACTCCGGCGACAACTGGCTGAACTGCGCCTACCTCGGGGCCGAGGCGATCCTGTTCGCCGAGCCGGACTCGACGGTCTATCTCGAGGGTGAGAAGAAGTTCCTCACCATGCCGCTCGACATGCCGCGCTTCTGGATCTCGAAGCAGGACGCCGAAAACCTGCGGGGGCGGCTGCAGGAGGGCGGCTCGCTGCCGGTGCACCTCGAGTACCGCATGGACTGGGAGCGGCGCCCGGCCTGGAACATCCTCGGGGCCATCCCCGGGTACGATCCGCTCCTCAAGGAGGACACCATCGTCATCGAGGCGTACTACGACGCCATGTCGGTGGTGCCGGCCCTCGCTCCCGGGGCCGAGCAGGCGGCGGGCATCTCCGCCCTGCTCGAGCTCGCCAGGTATTTCCGCGACAATCCGCCCTCGCGGACGGTGATCTTCCTGGCGACGTCGGCGCACCATCTCGCCTTGCGCGGCGTCGACGATTTCATCCAGCGCTACCTGCGCAAGGAGGACCCCTTCATCGACCGCATGGTCGTTCGCAGGGTGGTCGAGGCGGCGCTTGCCAGGGGCCTGATAGAGTCGGAAGGGGTGGTCTACCGGCTGGGGAATCTCGAGTTCCAAGGCAAGGAAGGGCTGATCCGGGAGATCGCCGAGACCGATACCATCCTGGTCCGTTCCGTCCTCCAGGCCGCCCTCGAGGAAGATGAGGTTGTGCGGCGGGAAGGGGACCGGTTCGCCGTCGCCGACGAATCCTTCTCCAGCCTGGAGAAGCTCGGGGAGGAACTGGCCGACGACGAGGACCTCAGGCTCGCCTTCTACAAGGAATGGGTCGATCCCAAGGTCGACTCCCTCGACGTCAAGCTGTTCGTCAGCCTCGACCTGTCGACGCAGACCGACGAGCTCGGGGTCTGGAACAGCAACACGAGCTTCTACTACAAGCGCTACTTCGCTCCCTTCGGCAAGAACTTCATGTCGTACGCCCGCGTCCTCAGCCGCGAGCTGGGGTACGACGACCGCGACATCCTCGTCAACGGCATCAGCCCGGAGGGGGGCAAGAGCTGGGAGACTTTCGTTCCCGGCGAGATCTCCGTGAACAGCGAGCTCGTCCTCGACACCGGCACGCCGGCCCTGGCCTTCGTCACCGTTAACGACGCCCGCTTTCTCGCCGACACCCCGCTCGACCGCGCCTCCGAGATCAACCACGAGAACCTGGCGCGCCAGATAAGGGCGCTGGCCGGAATGTTCCACATGGCTTTCGAGGACCCGGAGCTGTTCCCCGACTTCAAGATGCGCCTGAAGGACACCATGCGCACCCTGAAGGCCAGGACGATGGTCTTCCCGAGGCGCAGCATCGTTCCCGACCTGCCGCGGCCCGGGGCGGTCGCCGCGGTCCGCAACGGCAAGAAGAAGTCCTACAAGGGGGTGCGCGGCGAGCACTTCGAGGTGGTCGACGCCGACGGCGCCTTCTTCGACAACCGCATTCGCGTCAACTCCGTGCAGATCGAGGGGTACTTCATGGACCCGGCCACCGGCAGCGTCACCTACGCGCCGGACCGCGGCGAGCAGGGGGACGGGTCCTACCCGATGAAGATCAGCATGGACTGGCGCGACAAGCAGTGGATGGTGGTGCTGTTTCCCTGCGAGTCGTTCAACTTCTTCGACATCGTCGACCCGCGCTACCTGACCAAGCTTTCGCAGGTGACGGTCTTCGACGAGACCAACACGACACCGGTCGAGTACGGCTACACCATCGGCGAGGGCCCCTCCGCCAGGGACGAGGCGGTCGGGGTGCTGTTCGCCCGCCCGGGAACCATCATCAAGCTCGGCTTCGGCGCCAGCATCCTCGGGTTCCGTTCCCTGCTGCTCAACTCCGAGTCGGCCGACGACAAGGAGCTCGCCCTCGGGGCCGGGTTCGCCATCCAGCCCGGGACCTCCTTCGCGCGCACCTCCTACCGCTCCGCCCGGGACATGTGGACTCTCGACGAGGCCCGCATGCGCGAGCTGAGGAGCTTCGCGATCGAAAACCAGCGCCTCAACGCTCTGCACGAGCGCGCCGGGGCTGAGCTCGAAAAGGCGGAGCAGGCGCTGGCATCGAAGCAGTGGGGTGACTTCGTCAAGTACACGCGCGCCGCCATCGGCCTGGAATCGCGCGCCTATCCCGACGTCAAGTCGACGCAGAACGACGTCATCCGGGGCATCATCTTCTTCATGGCCCTGGTGCTGCCCTGCGCCTACTTCGCCGAACGCCTGCTGATCACCGCGGCGACGATCAAGAACCAGATCCTCGGATTCGGCAGCATCTTCATCGTCATCTGGGTCGTCCTGTCGCTGGTGCACCCGGCCTTCAGGCTCTCCAATCCCTTCGTGATCCTGCTCGCCTTCGTGATCCTGGCCCTGGCCGTGCTCGTCATCTGGCTGATATCGGGCCGCTTCAACGAGCAGATGAAGAAGCTGCGCACCGAGGTGGCGGTGATTCACGACACCGACGTGTCCCGCTCCAGCGCCTCGCTGACCGCCTTCCTGCTCGGCATCTCCAACATGAAGCGGCGCAAGCTGCGCACCGTTCTCACGTTCACGACCCTGCTGCTGCTGACCTTCACGGTGCTCTCCTTCACCTCGATCCAGACGTCGCTGCGTTTCAATCAGATCGAGCGCGACAACGAGGGCCTCTACGAGGGGATCATGATCCGCAGCAAGGCCTGGACCCCTCTCGAGGAGTCGGTGTACGAGTACGCCCTGAGCCACTTCGGCGACCGCGCCGTCGTGGCGCCGCGCAGCTGGTACGACAACAGGACCAAGGCCCACATCAAGATGAAGCGCGGCGTCGGCGAGCATAACGCCCTCGGGGTGCTCGGCCTGACCCCGCAGGAGAGCGAGATCACCGGCCTCGACCGCGCCGTGATGGCGGGGCGCTGGTTCCGGCCCGGGGAGGAGAAGGTCTGCATCATCCCCAACGACATGATCGGGGAGACGCAGGACAAGCTCGACGTCGACCTGGCCGCGGTGAACGCCGGAGAGCCGGTCGAGGTCCGCGTGTTCGGCGATCAGTTCCGCATCGTCGGCGTGATCAGCTCGAAGAAGATGAAGCAGCTGAAGGACCTCGACGACGAGATGATGACTCCCGCCGACTTCGCCGTCACGGGCGGCCAGGCGGTGCAGGAGATGGCCGAGGAGGAGAAGCGGGAGAAGGAGGGCCTCGAGGACGCCAAGGTCGTGATCAAGCCGTTCGTCCACCTCGAGCCGGCCAACACCCTGATCGTACCCTACCACACCCTGCGCAACATCGGCAGCGGCAACCCGCTGCAGTCGGTGGCGGTCCGCTTCGAGGACGAGGACGCGCCGGTCCGCCTCGAGATCGAGGAGTTCCTGTCGCGGCTGGCGGTCACCCTGTTCGCCGGGGTTCAGGAAGAGGGGGAAGAGTACATCCGCGTCTCCATCTACAGCTCGCTCGGCATGACCTCCCTTTCGGGCATGGCCAACCTGTTCATCCCGATCCTGATCGCCGCCCTGATCGTGCTGAACACGATGATGGGGAGCGTGTACGAGCGCTTCCGCGAGATCGGCGTCTACTCGTCGGTCGGACTGGCACCGGGCCACATTTCATGGCTGTTCATGGCCGAG
>JAPOZF010000074.1 GCA_026706165.1 Gemmatimonadota bacterium | reverse complement strand
CATTCCCCTGTCTGGACCGGGTGTTCCTGGTAATAGCGCGGGGTTTTGATCTGGAAGGTTTCGACTTTCGCAATTTTCATTCCTGTCTTTCCTGATTGGCTGTGGGCGTTCCGCCTTCGAGCGCCGCAGCTGGCCCTTTACTACCAGCCGAAAATCGCGTCGTCGTCCGGGGACCTGCCGAAGAAAGCGGCCAGCACGACTCGCGGTCTGTCCCCTGACACGTGGGGCACCTCGTGGATGTTCTCGGAGAAGAAGAAGTAGAGGTCTCCAGGCTCGAGCTCGATCTGGACCCTGGGGATGCCCCGCCCGGCCGCGTACTCAGCGAACGCGCCTCCGCTTATGTACCTCTGCACCTCGGGAGTCCAGGGGCAGTTGTAGAGGAAGGGCTCTCCGCACTCCCCTTCCTGCTCCGAGTTCTGGAAGCACATCACCCCGGCCAGCTGGTTCCGGAACCTCGACACCTCGTAGCTGAACAACTTCTGCCGCTTTGCCACCGAGTCGAAGTGCGGTCCGTGTCCGGCGCCGGCGTAGTAGGTGCGGAAGACCGCCGGACCGTAGAGGCGCCCGTCCGGCTCGCGGGCGGTCATCACCCGCTTGCCGGGGGCCAGGGCCGACAGGGAGTCGTAGAAGGTCTTCACCGGGTCGCCGTACCCGTCGAACAGGCTCCCGAACAGCCGGTGAGTGTCGGCGGCACATGCGAAGAACCTCTCCGGGTCGGCGTTCAGCCCGGCCAGGTGGGGACCGACGTACACCGGGCGCTCTCCCTCCCCGGCAGGACGCGGGTCGTATGCCAGGCCGCGTTCGTAGAGCCGCTTCACGAGGCCGGCGCAGTGATCGGGATCGAAAGCTTCACGAAGGACAACGCCGGGAATCTCCCCTGCCACCAGCGCCTCGAGCGGCCGTGGAAACCGTTCCAGAATCCCAGCCGGACTGCCCTCCGCGGGAATCCAACCGTCGGTCGGCGTCATCGCGCCGGCCCCAATTCCCGCGGGGGAATCCATTCCTTCAACAACACCTCATCCATCACTTACCCCCGTTTCAGCAACAGATAATCGATCGGATCCCCGGTGAATTCCGCATTGTGATCCATACCGCAATCATCGGGGAAGGCATCTTCACAACCTGTGTTGAATTTCACCGGTCCGCGATTGCGGTACCAGCGGATGCAGTGGACCTGCGCAATCATGTGCCGCGGCCGGTCCGAACGGTTCGGCACCCCTCTGTGCCAGAGCCGCACATCCCGTATCAGCACGCTTCCCTTTTTCGCGCACCCGCTCACGGGGGGAGAAACCTCTCTTTGCGCCTCTTCGGTTTCCCTGTCGATTTCGCTTTCAGGAAAGGGGTGCAGATGCGTGGAACTCATCCGCCGGGATGCCGTTTCCTCCCAGGCAAGGGAAATCACCGCCGGTTTCGCACTCAAATCATCCACCCTGCCCCGGTCTTCCGGGCCGCGCTTCTCACCGTTCCGCTTCTTTCCTGCTTCCCATTTGGCGATGGACCTCGGCCAGGTTTTTCAGGGTTTCGGCCACCCCGGGGTGCCCGGGCCCGTAGGAATCCTGCAGTATTTCAAGCACCTGCCTGTAAAGGGGCTCCGCCTCGGCATACCTGCCCTGATTGCGGAGACCCTGAGCCTGTCGGGTCAGGCTCCTCACAGTGCAGAACGTCTGGTGATCCGGCGGCTTGCCATCGGGAAATCCCCGGGACAGGAAATACCGCACATTGCCGTTGCCGGGCATCAGGCAATACGCACTGAACAGGTCCTGCTGCGTGCGGTAGAATCCGTACCTGGCCATCAGTTGCGCCATCAGCTGTTCCCTTCCGATGGCGTCGCGCAGACCGTCGTCGGCCCGCATGAAGTAGGGAAGGGCAGCTGCCTGATAACGCGGCAGCCGCATTTCCGGGGGCGCCGGCTCGAGGGCGGACTGGTTGTCGAAGAAATGGAGGTCGTCGGTATTGAGCCGTGTCTCACCGCCGATCATCCTGGCCAAGGCCTCGCCGTCCAGCCAGAAAAAACCGGCGATGCGCTCGACCGTGTCGATCTGGTAGTGCTGCGCCCGGAACCACCCGGGCAGGCGGTCGAGCTGTTCCTGCAGGTATTCGGCGTCGAGTGAGAAGGGTTCGGGGGTCGCCAGCAGAAACGCCTGGTCGGAGCCGTAGACGTACCAGAAGGTGGAGTTGGGAAACACCCTTCGGAACGTGTTGAGGTGTATCCTCAACAGGTCACCCTGCATGTTGCCGAGAACGGGCACCCACTGCGCGAAGACGCCGCCGGGAAGCAGGCGCCCGGCGACGGCCCGGTAGAACTCTTCCGTGTAGAGGACCCAGCTGTCGTAGGCGCGCGGATGGGTCGAATCGCTGATGATCACGTCGTAGCGTTTGCTGCTGGTCACCAGGTAGTTGCGCCCGTCGTCGTTGTGAAAGTGGAACCCCGGTTTGTGAAACACGTCCCCGTTCACATCGGCAAACAGGTCGTTGATGCCTTCCACGTCGGGATTCAGGTCCACGACATCGAGGCTGGAGACCCGGTCCGAAGCCAGTACCGATCCGGCCGTAATGCCGGCCCCGAAGGCGATCACCAGCACCTGCTTGGGTTCGGCCCCCTCGTGGACGAGCACCGGAAAGCTTCCCAGCAGCTTGAACAACTGGGTGTGCCAGTAGCGGGTCGACGCTTCCTCGACGCCGTTGAGGTACATGTCGCGGTACGTGCCTCTCCTCGGATCGACCTGGTCGAGGACGGTAACAGTGGCCACCCGTCCCTCCTGGATGAGCCTGACTTCGGTCGAGGCCGCCCCGGTGAACTCCCCGAGCTTCACTGCGTACAGGTCCATCATCCTCGGGAGCGCCGCGGCAAGCGCGACGGCCAGCCCCGCGACAGCGAGTACGGTGGCCGCCCACCGCCGGAAAACCCGGTCCGGAGAAAGCAGATTGAAGACGCCCACCGCGGCGCATGCCGATGCCAGGCCGATGAGAACGCCCTGCACCCCGATGAGGGGGACGAGATAGTGGTTGGCGAGGCCGGCGCCCAGCAGGCCTCCCGCGGTGTTGAGCGCATACAGGGTGGCGGCTTCCCGCGTCGCCGCGCCGCGCCCCTCCGGCTGGAGCATCCTGATCGCCAGCGGCAGAAGCGCCCCGATCAGGACCGTCGGTGCGACGATGATTGCGATGACCAGTACGAGGTTTTCGAAGCTTGCCTGGCCGAACTGCGCCGACTGGTCCGTGCCGAGCACCCAGTCGGTCAGCAGGAGATAGGGAGTCAGCAGCACGAAGGCCCCGGCAGCCAGCGCGGTGAAACCGAAGAGGTCGTCGCTTCTGCCCGTGTTGCGGCGCAACACCCCGTACAGCCACGTCCCCATGACGGCGCTGATTCCGGTTCCCAGGAGAAACCCCGTGAGCACGACCGGGAACACCGGAGCGCTGTTGCCGAGGTAGAGAATGCCCAGCCGGGTCAACAGAACCTGGTAGGCGAGGGCGACGAAACCGACCGCGAACGTCGCCAGCTGCAGGAAACGCCGCCCGGGATCCTCCGCGGGCCGGGCTGAACTGCTTCCGGCAGCCGGGGCCGCGGCAGCCTGAGCCAGGCCGGGCGGGGCAGCCCTCCTCGCCGCGAACGCACACAGGACGGCGACGACGTACAGACCCAGGGCGCAGGTCAGGGTGCTCTGAACTCCGAACTCCCCCAGCAGGTAGTACCCCGCCGCGAAACAGCCCACCGCAGCCCCCAGGGTGTTCGTGCTGTACAGGTAACCTGTCCGTGCCGTTCTCCGTGTCGAGGAATCGGGAGCGACACCGGAGATCATCGCCGGGAACGTCGCACCCATCAGGAATGCGGGCAGAAGGAGCGCCGCCAGGCTTACCATGCTTCGCGCCATTGCAAGGCTTGCCCGGTCGTCGAAGCTCTCCGCCAACGAGGTGAAGAGCCGTGCCAGCAGATCGAACAGCGCCGGCGACAGGAATACATAGGCGCCGATAGCGATCTCCAGCAGGATGTAGGGAATCAGCGAGGGGCGGCGCCTGCTGAAGTATTCCCCTCCGGCAAAGCTGCCCAGTCCGAGACCGCCCATGAAGGCGGCCAGGATCATGGCGGTCGCGCTCACCGAGTTGCCGACTACCGTGACCAGCATCCGATTCCATGTGACCTCGGCGATCAGGCTGGCGGCGCCGGAGGCGAAGAAAGCGATGTAGAAGGTGAGAAGAAAAACGAGGGAGCGGAGGTCAAAGCTCATGTACAAGCCTTCACTGCCGACCGCGGGGATGCATCGGGGATCGGGACAAAGAGCGGGTTTATGCCTTTGAAAATAGCGATTTCAGAAACGGATGGCGTTCGATGGTTCTGATCAGGTTCGGATCGTCAATTCGCAGCCTTGAACCCGGTGCTGCCGGGCCTTTGGCTTTTTGCGTGAATACAGTCTGTATCAGACGCAGATAGAAATCGAGGTCCCCGAACTCCGGGGCGGGATTTCCGTTTTCGTAGCAGTCGGGGCACCACGATCGGGCTCTCGCGGGATTCATCAGGTCGATTGCAGGGGTTGGATCATGAAAAAAGATCATGCCGTATTCCATGATCGGGAAATCATCGGTAACCGGCTCGTGGTCTTTGACCGCACTCGACAGGGTCCGGTAGTCGGACAGGAACATGCCGGCGACGTCGACAAGAGAATTGATCCGTATTCTGACGAGGTCTTCCTGCAACCCGGAGCTTTGAATCAATTTCCTCTCTGCTGAAACTGGATCGAGGACAATTTCCGCGTCTTTGCGCCCGACCAGAATGCACTCTGTCCCGGCACCCGAAAGCATTATGGTATTGGGAAACACGTCGATGAAGGAGCGGATCATCGATTTGACGATCGGCGCGGGCTGTTGCGTCAGCGGCAACCACTGCGTCAGGAATCCCCCGGATTTCAGGCGGCTCCTGACCAGCTCGTAAAAGTCCCGGGAGTACAGGGAGGCAATGCCTGCCTGCTTGATTGGCGGGGGTTCCAGGGTGACCAGGTCGTAGCGGTTGTTCTTTTGCATCCTTAAATGCTGCCGCCCGTCGTTGACGAACACCGAAACCCGGGGATCGCCGAGGACATCTCGATTGGCTTCTCTGAAATAGCCTGCGTGTTCGAGAATATGCCCGGACAGATCGACCACCTCTATGTTGGTCAACGACGGATGCAGGGCCGCCGCATGGGCCGTGTTGCCGGCGCCGAAGCAGATCACCAGAGCGTCCGTGGGGTCGCTCAGGTGAAGCAGCGGAATATGCGAAAAAGCCCTCATGTAACGCTGGGCCTGCCAGAAGGTGCTGGACATTCGGTGTCCGTTGGTTATCAATGTTTTTTCATTTTCGGGCAACTCCAGTATGACGATCGTTTCGAGGATTCCTTCGCTGGTTTTCAGGACGCGGGAACCTTCGAAGAGCGATTTGCCTTTGCGGGTCCAGGAGCCTGTGTGCAGAAGTTCGTTCGAAGGAAGTAGAAACCATTGTGTCACACCGGCGAGCACCATCAGGGAAGCAACGGCGAAGGCCGGTTTGCGGAGCCTGCTTCCAGTCTCTGTTGTCCTTGCCTGAAATCTGGAGAGCAGGAGGAGCGGGATTGTGACCAGAAGGGCCACCGTCAGGAGGGTGGCGATGCTCCATTTCAGTCCCAGGAGAGGTAAAAGAACAAAACCGGACAGCAAGCTTCCTACCAGTGCACCGAGGGTGTTGGCCAGATAGAGGATTCCGGCTCTTCTGCCGACTTTGTGCTCACTCGTTTGAACGACAGCGTTGGCGAGGGGAAACGCGAATCCCATCAAAACCGATGGTACGAATATCAAAATCAGGGTCGGATGCAGTATTACCCAGATATTGACGAGTGTGCCTGAAAAAGCACTCAGCTCCAGAGGGTTGGGAGGTTTGTCGAACGTGTAAAGTCCATGTTCGTTGAAAATCAGAAAAGCAGTCAGGCAGGTTAAAGTAAACAGCAGCTGTGAAAGAATGTACAGATCGGCGGGCCGCCTGAAGAATCGTGCAAGATACCCTCCTCCCACTGACCCGATCCATATTCCGACCAGTATGACCATAAGCAGAATTGAATACACGGAGCGCAGGTGCCCGACAGCGCTGGTCAGGAAGCGAATCCATGCGATTTCCAATCCCATTGCCGCAAAGCCGGACAGGGCAATCGCCAGAATGACAAGTCCGAACCGCCGGTTGTGGACATCCCGGGCTGTGTGGTTGTCCTGAGCAACGGGGGTTGGATCCAAACGGGGCTTGCGTCCTTCGGTGTTCAATATCCGAAAGGCGCCGACAGCCGCGAGCAGATTGAGCAGGACCGCCATGACCTGGGCCTGGAACAGGCCGAAGTTGGGGATGGCAAAGAAATCGACCAGGATGCAGCCCAGGGCTGCACCGGCTGTGTTCAATCCATAAAGCAGGCCGATGCGCCACCCGACGCTGGAAAGATTGGCCCTCACCAGGTAGCGGATCAGAAGGGTCAGGGTTCCTCCCATAAGGAAGGTGATCGGAAAAATGGTGAAGACGGCGATGACATACCTTACCAGGTAGGATGAGAAAGTGATGTAGTGCCAACCGTGTTCCCCGATGCGATAGGATGTGATTGCGCTCGATATGCCTTCCAGGTGGACCAGCAAAAATGCCATGCCCAGGCCCAGAGCTGCTATCAAAACCTCGGAAACGGCGTAAAGCTTCAATGCTGTTGCGGGACTCCGGCGGTAGTTGCTGTCGGAATAGGAGCCGATGACCCAGCTCCCCAGCCCGAGGCCCAGCATGAAAACGCCGATAACGATCGAGGACGAGTAGATGGTATTTCCAAAAACCAGTCCAAACTGCCGGATCCATATGACCTGGTAGATGAGGCCGCTTATACCGGAAATGAAAAAAATCAGATATACCATGAATGTCTGGAATGCCTGTGCCGTGAGGTACTAGTGTATAGTCTCAGAAATAACTAGCATAATATCCGCGTCGTGGGTATCTTCT
>JAPOZF010000793.1 GCA_026706165.1 Gemmatimonadota bacterium | reverse complement strand
CGCCACCCGGAGGCCGAAGGCCGTCGAGACCCGTTTCGACACCGCCAGGAAGGTGCACATCCCGAGAAAGAAGGCGAGGGCGATGTTCTCGACGAACACCGCTTTCACGAACAGGTTGAGGTAGGTTTCGAGCATCAGTGATCTTCCTTTTCAATCTGTTCCTTCTTGAATGAACGCAGGACCCAGATGAAGACCCCGATAATGAAAAACGCGCTCGGAGGCAGGAGCATCAGCCCGTTGGGAGCGTACCAGCCGCCTTCCGTCGCGAGCCTCAAAACTTCGATTCCCATCAGCTTGCCGGAGCCGAACAACTCCCGGAACACCCCTACAACCAGGAGAATGAGGCTGTAACCCAGGGCGTTTCCGAGCCCGTCGAGCATGCTCGTGAAGAGGCCGTTCTTCATCGCGAACGCCTCGGCGCGGCCCATTATGATGCAGTTGGTGATGATCAGCCCGACGAAAACCGACAGCTCTTTGCTGATACTGAAGGCGTAGGCGCGCAGAAACTGATCGACGATGATGACGAGGGAGGCGATAATCGTCATCTGGACGATTATTCGGATGTTGGTCGGGATATGGGCGCGGATGAGGCTGACGGCGGCGTTCGAAAAAACGAGGACGAAGATTACCGCCAGGCACATGGTGATCGAGGTCTCGAGCTTGCTGGTCACCGCCAGGGCCGAGCAGATCCCCAGGATCTGCAGGGCGATCGGGTTATCGTCCAGAACGGGATGCAGCAGCGTTTCCCTGGCCTTACCCATGGGATGCTCCTTTTCGCTTCAGGCGGTCGAGGAAGGGGCCGTACCCGTCCTCGCCCAACCAGTACCGAAGGGTGTTGCTCACACCGCGCGAGGTGATCGTCGCGCCGGAAAGCCCGTCGACCTGGTGGACGGCCCTGGGGCTGCTGGCGTCCACGAGGCCGCGCAAAACCTCGATGGCGATCCGCCCCTCCTCGTCGAAGGCCCGCTTGCCGTTCCACAACGCCTTCCAGCGCGGGTTGTCGACCTCGCCGCCCAGGCCCGGCGTCTCGCCGTGTTCATAGTATACGAGACTTCGGATGGTATTGACGTCCTCGATGTCGAGGGCGAGGAAACCGTAGAGGGTCGACCACAGTCCCTTGCCGTGAACGGGAAGGATCACCTTGTCGATCTCCCCCTTCCTGTAGACGAGGTAAACGGCGGCGAGCCTCGCCCGGCGCTTTATGCCTGCCGGGTCGCGTCCGGCGGGGATGGCGACGCTCTGGTCGGGATCCCGGGCGGCGGCGCGCTGATCGTACTCGTCGGGATCGATGTCGACGTACTCGCCGGTTGCCAGATCGACCACCTTCTCCTCGATGCTCTCGAACAGCTCGTCGATCGGCCTGCTCTCGTCGAAAAGGCCGGCGGCGCTCAGGATGTTCCGCTTCTTGTCGAGGAGCTTGTTGACCCCCTGGGTGGGGCGCAGCTTCACCGCGGCGGTGGAAACGAGGAGTGAGCAGACTACGCACAGGGCCGCGGCGACGAAGAAGGTCTTGCCGATGGTCTCTTTTGGCATGGCTCCGCTCGCCTCCCGGGCTCAGCCGGCGGTCCGCAGCAGGCGCCGTTTGACGTTGGCCTGCACGACGAAATAGTCGATAACGGGGGCGAACACGTTGCCGAACAGGATCGCCAGCATCACCCCTTCCGGAAAGGCGGGATTTACGACGCGGATCAGAATCGTCATCGCCCCGATCAGGCCGCCGTAAAACCACTTGCCGCGGTTCGTGAACGTCGCCGACACCGGATCGGTGGCCATGAACACGCAACCGAAGGCGAAACCGCCGAGGAAGAGGTGCCACAGCGGGCTCATGGCGAACATCGGGTTGGTATGGCTTTCGACCAGGGTCATCAGCCACCCGAAGACCAGGGTTGTCAACGTCATGCTGAGCATGATGCGCCACGAACCGATCCTGGCCCCTATCAGGATGGCGGCTCCGATGGCGCAGGCGAGAAAGGAGGTCTCCCCCATCGATCCGGGTATGGTCCCGAGGAAGGCGTCCCACAGCGACGTCGTGCCCAGGGCGCCGATGCCTTCGGCCGGCACCTTGCCCAGGGGGGTGGCGAACGAGTAGCCGTCGACGGCGACCCAGACCTTGTCGCCGGTTATCTCCACCGGGTAGGCGAAGTACAGGAACGCCCTCGCCGTGAGGGCCGGATTGAGGAAGTTCTTGCCGGTGCCTCCGAAAATCTCCTTGCCGATGACGACGCCGAAACTGATGCCGATCGCCACCTGCCACAGGGGAATCGTCGGCGGCAGGGTCAGGGGAAACAGCATCCCCGTTACCAGGAAACCCTCGTTGATCTCGTGGCGGCGAATGATCGAAAACAGGGCCTCCCAGGTCCCCCCCACGATGTTGCATACGAGGAAGACCGGGATGAAGTAGAGGGCCCCGTGGAACAGGTTGGCGATGATGTTGCCGGGATCGTAACCGATCTCGAGGACGTCGATGACGACCCCGCGCCACCCGCCCGCCGAGGCCAGCCCCATCTCCGCCATCGCCAGGTTGGCCTGGTACCCGGTGTTCCACATCGCCATGAAGATGCAGGGG
The DNA here is from genome assembly GCA_026706165.1 of Gemmatimonadota bacterium. The sequence goes on along the minus strand of JAPOZF010000793.1, from coordinate 4,448 downwards.
ACCAGGGAGACGACGACGGTGATCATCATGCGCTTGACGTCGAGGGAGTCGCGCACGTGGGAAGCCCCCCGCGTGACCTCGCCCGGGGTGTACAGAAAAGTGTCCGCCGCCTCGTACGCCGGGTAAAAGCGCTCGAGCATGCCGCCGCGGTGGAAGTGAGGGGCGGCCTGGTCGAGCAGATCTCTGAGGAGCTTCATCTGCGGCGGTCGATCATTTCGGGTTGCGGCCAACTACCGGGGGCGGGCTCGCTGTCAACGGCACGGAAGTCCCGGAGATGCTTCATCAGCCTTCCTTCTCGATTATTTCCAGGTTGTGCCGGAGCAGAGGGCCGTACTCGGTTTTGCCGGGGCATACGAACGTGCACAGCCCGAGATCCTCTTCATCGAGCTCGAGGCAGCCGAGCTGCTGCGCCTGTTCGGTGTCGGCGACGATCAGGGAACGGAGCAGAAAGGTCGGCAGAATGTCGAGGGGCATGACTCCCTCGTAGGAGCCGACCGGCACCATGGCGCGGATGCTTCCCTCCGTCGACGTGGTGAAATCGAACTTCCTTGCCGGGGTCAGGCGCGAGGCGAACACGTTCTTGACCGAAAACTTGTCGAATCCCGGTTTCTGCCACCCGAGAAAAACCCGCTCCCTGCCTTCGCGAAGCGCCGAGACCTGCTGGTGATAGCAGCCGAGGTAGTCCAGGGGGCCGGCGGCGGTGCGGCCGGACAGAACCGATCCCGAAACAAGGCGGTTGTCGTTCTCCTCGAGCTCCCCGGCGGCCAGCTCGCTGATGCAGGCCCCACGCCTGGTGCGCAGCAGCCGCGGCCGTTTCACCACCGGTCCACCGAGAGCGACCACGCGCTGCGGCGACAGCCTGCCGGTGGCGAACAGGCGGCCGATTTCCGCCACGTCCTGGTAATTGATCCAGAATACAGTCCTGGTCGCCGACACCGGATCGAGAAAGTGGATGTGGGTACCTGCCAGTCCCGCCGGGTGCGGACCGGCGAACTCGGCGACGGTGGCGACGCCGCTCCCCTCGGGCACCGCCGAACCGGGTGCCTTGCACAAAAACAACTCGCCGTCAGTGACCCTGGCGAGCAGGTCGAGGCCGCGGGAGAATTCCTCCTCCTGACCCTCGAGGACTACCGCGGGGTCGGCGGCCAGGGGGTTGGTGTCCATGGCGGTTACGAAGATCGAACGGGGAACCGTATCGGGAGGGGGAACGCGGCTGTAGGGTCGGGTGCGAAACGCCGTCCACAAACCCGAAGCGAGGAGCTTTTCGACCACCTGCTCGCGGGAGGAGACCGCCGCTGCGGCGCCGAAATCCACGGCATCGGCGAAGCCGTCCCCTTCGAGGTCGATGACGACCGACAGCAGGGCGCGTTTGGCTCCCCTGTTTACGGCGGAAACGGTGCCGGATCCCGGGGAGGTGAAGCGGACGCCCGGCCTCTTCTTGTCTTCGAAGAGCAGTTGCCCGAGCGCCACGCGGTCCCCTTCCCGGACGGCCATGGTCGGCCGCAGACCGATGAAGTCGGGACCGACCGCCGCCACCCGGGAAACGGGACGGGCCTCTTCGACTACCTGAACGCAGTCGCCTGTTATTGGAAGGTCGAGGCCTTTCCTGATCGCAAATGACCGCCGCTCGCCCATTGTCCCGTGAGCTGTTTCCGGTGGAATCTCCGATGATTCTGCAGCAGAAATCGAATCAAGCCTTACAGCCTAAGGCGGCATCGACAGACTGTCAAGCGCGATGGTCCGGGGTTCCGTTGGCCCATGTTCGGCGGCGAACAGGAGCCCCCGAGCCGGTGTATATTCTCGCATATGTCCGGCCAGAAAAAACGCGTCCCCATGGCTTTGATCGATCCGCGCAGGGATTCCGCAGCTCTGTGCCCGTTCGCTGCCCCCCCGGGGACCTCCGCGCCCACCGGTTCTCCCAACCCTCGCTCCCAACCCCGGCGATCCGGGCAGGACAGCGATTCGTTCGGAAACCGTTTTTCCGGCAAATCGCTGGAGGCTGCAGGCGGAACCGGGCGGTCACCCGTCTTCCACGCTCCCGCATCCGGGTTCCCGGCAGGGAAACGGAAGGCGGTGAGACGATGAGCCGGCGGATCGCCGTCACCGGCCTTGGGGCGGTGACGCCTCTCGGCTCCGGCGTGGACCGTTTCTGGAACCGCCTCTGCGCCGGCCAGTCGGGCGTCGGTCCGATCACCCTTTTCGACGCCAGCGCCTTCCCGGTGCGCATCGCCGGGGAGGTAACCGGGTTCGCGCTGCCTGCCGAAATCGACCGCAAGCGGGCCCGCCGCCTCGACAGGTACGCCCTCTTCGGGGTCGCAGCGGCGTTGCAGGCATGGCGCGACGCCGGAATCGAAGATCGCGACCCGTATCAGTCCGGAATCGTTCTCGGCTCCAGCCACGGCGGCGAGAACACCGCCCTCCAGGCGGCGGCCGCCCTCGGCCCGAACCCGTTCCCGAAAGCCGCGAGTCCCTTGCTGATCCCGCGCATGCTCAACAACATGGCGGCCGCCCAGGCGGCGATGCTGCTCGACCTTCGCGGCCCTGGCTTCTCCCTGTCCTCGGCGTGCGCCACCGGCGGCCACGCCATCGGCGAGGCATCCGAAATTATCCGCAGGGGGGATGCAGAGGTGATGATCGCCGGGGCCGCCGAGGCCTGCATAACGCCCCTGACCCTTGCCGGCGACCACGCCCTCGGGGCGCTGTCGCGGCGCAACGCCGAGCCGCAGCGGGCCTGCCGCCCCTTCGACCGGGACCGGGACGGATTCGTGCTCGCCGAGGGCGCGGCAGTCCTCGTCCTCGAAGAGCGGGAGCATGCCAGAAAACGGGGAGGCCGCGTCTACGCCGAGCTCTCCGGGTACGGGGCAACCACGGACGGAATACACGAAACCCGCCCGGAACCGAACGGCGCCGCCGCCGCCCGGGCCATCGCCCGGGCCCTGGAGAAGTCGGGCACCGAACCGGGCGAGGTCAGCGCCGTCTTCGCCCACGCCGCCGGCACCCCGTCAGGGGACCCCGCAGAGGTTCGCGCCCTGGGCGCTTCTCTCGGGGAAACGCTCACGACCATTCCGGTGACGGCGATCAAGTCGATGACGGGCCACATGTTCGCCGCCTCGGGGGCTGCGCAGGCGGTCGCCGCGGTAAAGGCGATCGAGTCGGGATCCCTTCCCCCTACCATAAATTGCGAGCGCATCGTCGGGATGGAGATCGCCTGCGTGCGGGGCGAGATGCTCCGAAGGCCGCTCACGCGGGTGCTTTCGAATTCGTTCGGCTTTGGCGGCCACAACTCCGTCCTCCTCTTTGCGGCCCCCATGCCCTGACCCATTCAGTGGCTGCGGAAACCCCGCAGGGGAAACACCTGCCGGACTTAGCCTACAGGACTATATAGATGAATGAGATTTCCACCGTTCCCTGCTTCGCGGCTATCGCCGACAAGGCGATCGCCGGTGATCCTCTTACGCGCGACGAGTGCGCCGAGGTTCTCGCCGCTCCGGACGGCGAGGTGCCTGGCCTGCTCGCCGAGACCTGGCGGGTGCGCCGCCGCTTCTGTGGCGACAAGGTGCACCTGCATGTCCTGATGAACGCCAAAAGCGGTCTCTGTCCCGAGGACTGCGGCTACTGCTCGCAATCGCGCGTTTCGGAAGCGGCGATCGAGAAGTACCCCATGGTCAGCCCGGAGCGGCTGCTCGAAGAGGCGCGCGCCGCCAGGCGCTCGCGCGCCAGGCGTTTCTGCATCGTCACCAGCGGACGGGGGGCATCGTGGCGCGAGGTTGAATACCTCGCCGATGCCGTACGCACCATCCGCGAGGAGGTCGACATCGGTATATGCGCCTGCGTCGGACTGCTCGACGAAGAGAAGGCAAGGGCGCTGAAGGAAGCCGGGGTCGACCAGTTGAACCACAACCTCAACACCAGCGAACGGTTCACTCCCAGCATCGTCACCACCCACCGCTACAGCGACCGCGTCAGGACGCTGCAGGCGGCGCGGAAAGCAGGCCTCAACCTTTGCAGCGGCGCGATCTTCGGTATGGGTGAAACCGACGGGGACGTGATCGACGTCCTCATGGCGCTGCGCGGCCTCGACCCGCAGTCGATACCTGTAAACTTCCTCCATCCGATCGACGGCACCCCCCTCGAGGAGACCTGGAGGCTGACTCCCCTCCATTGCCTGCGGATCCTCTGCCTGGCGCGGCTGCTGCACCCGCACCGGGAGATCCGCGTCGCCGGCGGACGCGAGCTGCATCTGCGTTCGCTGCAACCGCTCGCGCTCTACGCGGCGAACTCGATCTTCGTCGAGGGCTATCTCACCACCCCCGGCCAGGGCACGAGGGAGGCGCTGCGGATGATCGAGGACATGGGATTCGAGGTCGAAGAGGCGTGACCGGAGAGCGGCCGCCCGGCATCTGGAACGCCTTCACGCCGATGGCCCGCTACGACAGCGAGCCGAGGCT
>JAPOZF010000361.1 GCA_026706165.1 Gemmatimonadota bacterium | reverse complement strand
GCGTAGTTGGGCACAACCTTCAGCACCCGCGGCCGGATGGAGCGGCGGTCCAGCTCGTCGAGCAGCTGCCGCACACCGGATGCGAACGGGGGCGCGACATCGTGGACGCTGACGATCAGCATGCGCCGGTCGGGGGGAACGTCGGGGTGCGCCGAGGGCATCAGGTACGCCCCCTGCCGGCTGCAATACCGCAGGTCAGAAGCAGGGAAGCCGCGCACCTGCAGCGGCAACAGGGATCGCGCTGGCTTGCCCTGAGCACGATGTCGGCTTCTGTCTGGGTGGTTGGCATCCCACGGATGGTTTCACCTGAAGTTGCCGATTGGTGCCCGATAAAGTGGGCCCCGGAAGAGCGGGGGGAAAGACATGCCGGCACCACCGGAGCGCATCCCCCTGTTGATGGCGTCGCCCCCCGGGTTGGCGGCAAAGGGATACCGCCACCACCGGAGCGCTTACCGACTCAGCGGACCTCGACTTCCGCCCTGCCTGGGGAACCGTGCCAGATCTGTGCCCATTGCTATCGATCCGACAACTTGTTGTAAATGTGAAGCTTAGGAATATTGTAAGCCGGCCGGACCGTTTTCGACGGGTGCTGGTGGTACTGCCCGGGCTACGCGAACGTCTCCTGGGATGCCGCCGGGGACGGGTCCGGGACGGCGGCAAATCCCTACCACCATTCCGGCGCGGACGAGCCGGCAGCCTGGAGGTTTCAGCTTGTGAAGATTGTTTCGGTGGAATGCCTGATTCTGGACGGGGACTTCCCGTTCGTGAAGGTGCAAACGGATGAGGGGATAACGGGAATCGGCGAGTGTTTCCGGCGGCAGCCGGGGGTGGTAAAGGCTCTCATCGAGGAGCACCTCGCCCCGGCCATCGCCTGGAAGGATCCCCTCGATTCGGGCCTGCGGTTCCGCGACATGATGGAGGCGGGTTCCGCCGAGGATATGGGAGGAGCGGTGTTCTGCGCCATCGCCGGGCTGGACATCGCCCTGTGGGACATCAAGGGGAAGGCGCTGGGGGTTCCGATCCACAAGCTGCTCGGGGGCAAGATCCGCGACGAGGTGAAGGTCTACGCGAGCTCGATGCGGCGGGACCTGACTCCCCTGGAGGAGGGCCGGCGGGCGGCCTCTCTGGTGGAACAGGGGTACAGCGGGTACAAGCTGCACAGCGCCGTTCCCGGCGAGATCGACGACCCTGCCGACGAGACCATCGAGACGGTGACCGAGGTGCGGGCGGCCGTCGGGGACGACATCGACATCCTCGTGGACGTGAACGGGGCCTACTCCGTGCACCAGTCCATGTATATCGGCGCGGCGCTGGAGGACCTCGGGGTCTTCCACTTCGAGGAGCCGCGGCCGGCGCACGACCTCGAGGGGCTGGCGCGGATCGCCGACGCCCTGACGATCCCGATTGCCTCCGGGGAGATGATCTACACCCACCACCAGTACCGCGACCTCATCACCAGGGGCAGGGTGGACATCATCCAGCCGGACATCGTCAAGGCCCCGGGGTTCACGGAGTTCGTGAAGATCGAGGCCCTGGCGTCGGCGTTCGGCATACCGATCACCGTTCACAACACCCAGCCGATTCTCAGCACGGTTGCCCACCTGCATTTCTGCGCGGCGAGCCAGATGGTACCCTACTCGCAGGAGTACAACATCGAACCGGTCTCGATACGGGACGACTGGCCGATCCTCAAGGAACCGCTGGAGGTTGTCGACGGATGCATCGCCGTGCCCGACGGGCCGGGTCTCGGGGTGGAGCTGGACGACGAGATGGTGAGCAGGCTTTCGCAGTGATTGTGTGAAGGTGGAGGCAGGGGCTGCCGGACAAAGGCGGCCCAACCGGCTTTCGGGCAACCGTGACTGCAGTTCCGGATGACCGCCGGATCTGGCATGCCCGGCCCCGACATCGCCTCCTGCCGTGACCCCGGGGAATCCTCGATTGGGGAGGGCGTCAGCGGCTCAGCGCTTCCAGCCGATCGCGATCCCCTGCTCGTGGTCGAGGGGGCGGCACTCCGTCCCGGAAAAACCGGCCTCGCCCATCAGCGCTTCGATCTCCGGACCGGTGCGCTGGTCTCCCGTCGTTCCGAACATCAGGCCGAACCACTGAAACACGGCGATCAGACCTGCTGTCCTGTCCTCGTTCAGCAGGTATTCCTGCACGAGCACCGGGGAGCCCGCCGGCAAGGCATCGTGACAGCGGCGCAGCAGCCTGATGCAGTGCTCGTCATCCCAGTCGTGGATTATGTGGGACATGAAGAACACGTCGACCCCATCCGGGAAGGGATCGGTGAAGAAATCGGCGGCGTGGAAGCGAACCCGGTCTTCCGCGTTGCTCTGCCTGATGGCCGCCTCGGCGGTCTTCCGGCTGTAGGGGAGCTCTACGACAATCCCCTGCAGGTGGGGGCACCTTTCGGTCAGGCCGACCAGCACACCCCCGGTTGCCCCGCCCAGGTCCGCCACGGTTCGAAACGGAGAAAAGTCCACAGCCTCGGCCAGGGCGTGGCCCCACAGAATGCGCCAGCCGTGGCGGCTCGGGGCAAAGGCGGTGCTGTCCTCGTTTCCCTGGGGATTTGCCAGCCACTCCGGCAGGGCCTCGGGAACCGGGGCGTTGGTGAGCAGCGCCTCCTTCATGATCCGGTACCACCAGTCTTCCGGGTCCGGAGTCCTGGGCGCGGTGCGGGCCAAGCCCCCCTCGAGGACCATTTCGCGCATCACCGGGTAGATGTAGTAACGGTCCTCCTCCATGCCGAGAACGCCGACGCATGCATTGGCCGCCAGCAGCACGGCCGTGGGCCGCTCCTCGAGGCCGATACGCTCGCTCACTTCGGGGACGGTAGCCGGCCCGGCTCGCATAGCTTCGTACAGTCCGAACTCCTCGGAGAGGACCCAGGCGGTCTTTGCCCGCTCGACATGGTGGAACTTGTAGGCGAAGTAGGGATCGGGGCCGGGGCCGATGGTCAGCACGGACGCCTTCCTTTCCTGGGCGTGAAAGAGCTGTTGCAAGGCCGGCAGGTATAAACAGGCTCTCGTTTTTTCATTGCTCCTGATTCCGGCGTAGCGAACCCGGCCTTTTCGCACCATTTGCCCGGGCCGGAACCATCCCCGGGGCGGGAATCGTTTCGATCACACCTCTGGAAGTTTGCGGACAAATCGAATGAACGGCACTGAGCTCATCGCCCGGATACTCAAGACCGAAGGAGTCGAGTGGCTTTCCTGCTTTCCTTCCAATCCGCTGATCGAAGCGGCGGCCCGGGAAGGCATCCGGCCCGTCATGTTCCGCCACGAACGCGGCGCCGTGATGGCCGCCGACGGGTTCAGCCGCACCAGCGGCCGGAACCGCTTCGGCGTCGTCGCGGTCCAGTCGCAGCCGGGGGCGGAAAACTCCATGGGGGGACTGGCCCAGTCGTTCGCCGACAACGTCCCGGTACTGCTGCTGCCCCAGGGCCCCGACCTCGACCGCATCGGGGTGCGGCCGGGCTTCTCCGCGGCGCGGCAGTACCAGGGCCTGCCGAGGCGGGTCGAGGCGGTGTACGCCCCGGAGCAGATCTCCGCGGTCATGCGGCGCGCCTTTCACGCCCTGCGCAACGGCCCCTCCGGACCGGTGGCGGTCGAGATGACCGAGGACGTCTGCGGCCGGGAGGTGCCGGCGGACGCTCCGGACTACCACCGCCCGGGGATGTCGCTTCAGGCCCCGGCGAACGGCGACGTGGAGGAGGCCGCAAGGCTGCTGCTGCAAGCGGAGAAACCCCTCATCTGGTCGGGCGCCGGCGTCCTGTTCTCCGGCGCTTCCCGCGAGCTGAAGGAGCTGGCGGAGCTGACGGGCATCCCGGTTTTCTGCACCCTGTCGGGCAAATCCGGTTTCGACGAGCGGCATCCCCTGTCGCTGGGCGCCGGCAGCCGGGCGATGAACCTCGCCGCCCGCACCTCGATTCTCGAATGCGACCTGCTGCTGGCGGTTGGCGCCAGTCTGACCCGGTCCCCGTACGCTCACGAGATCCGGCCGGACACCGTCATCATCCAGAACAGCAACAACCCCGACGACATCAACAAGGACGAGGCGGCCGCGGTCGGCCTGATCGGGGACGCCCGGCTGACCCTGGCGGCCCTCGTCGACGAGGTGAAATCCCGGGTCGGAGAGCCGGGCCGGGAAGAGGGGAAACAGCGGGTCGCTGCGGAGATCGCCGCTTTGAAGGAGGAGTGGCTGGCGGAGTGGAAGCCGCTGCTGACCTCCGGGGAACAGCCGCTGAACCCCTACCGCGTAATCCACGCCATCGACCGGACCCTCGACCGCGAGAACAGCATCGTCACCCACGACGCCGGGGCGACGCGCGATTCGATGATTCCCTTCTACACCGCCACGGTTCCGCACAGCTACGTCGGCTGGGGCCGGACCACCCACCTCGGCTTCGGCATCCCCCTGATGATCGGGGCCAAGCTCGCCCATCCGGGCAAGTTCTGCCTCAACGTGATGGGGGACGGCGCCTTCGGAATGTCCGGGCTCGACATCGAAACCGCGGTGCGCGCGGAAGCGCCGATCACCACCGTGGTGCTCGACAACGGCGGCATGGCGACCTACCCTGGCGGCTTTCCGACCGCCCTCGAGCGCTACGGCTTTTCTCAGATGACGGGGAACTACGCCGGACTGGCCGAAGCCATGGGCGCCGCCGGCATCGTCGTGAAGGAAGCGGACGAACTCGTTCCCGCCCTCGAACGGGCGCAGCGGCTCAACGCCGAGGGGCGGACGGTGCTGCTCGACGTCCACTGCCGCATCGAGTTCCGCCAGTCCCGCTGGGACCGGTAGTCTGCTTATTGGGATGAAGTGAAATACCCGGCCACCGTGATTTCACATCCGCGTGCCGATCAGGGGCCCGGTAGCCGGGACCCCGACGGAGGCTTGTTGGAAGGAAGCGGCGTAGAGGGAATCGACGCTGTACCCGTGTCTACGTCCGAGAACCCGGCGGCAAGCACGAGTGGAACGTCAGTTGGGGAGATGCCGCTCGCCTAGTTGGCCACGAAGTGCCGGTAGAGGGGCTTCACCTCCTCCGGAAGCCCTTCGTACACGTCCCGGCGCAGCGGCTCCATCTCGTAGTTCTTGCCCCCGGGCTCCACCACCATCATCTCGTGCTCCGGCGTTCCTGTGTGCGTCGGATTCAGGTTCAGCCACCAGGGAGCGTAGCGCACGATCAGCGCCACCCGGGGGCTGCCGCTCCGGTTGGGGGCGACGGCGTGCCACTGCCGGCTGTCGGAGAGCAGCACCGATCCCGCCCTGCCCTCGGCGTGAACCTCGTCCGGCTGCGGGGCCTCGTGGTCGAATCCGGGGAGGTCTCCCTTCGCCGGATTGTGGTCCTTCCTGTGCGTGCCCGGCAACAGCAGCGTCCCCCCGTTGGCCGCAGTGAAGTCGGTCAGCATCCACAGCGACGACGCGTGCATCATCACGTCCGGGTAGGGGGCGGGGACATTGGAGGCGTTCGTCTGGTTGAACGGCCAGTCCGCGTGCCAGTACCCGCGCTCGTTCCCCGGGTGGTTCACCACGGCGTCGGTGCAGGAGATCCGCAGCCAGGGGCCGAAGAAGGTCTCGAGGGCCCCGACGATCCGGCGGTCGGCCAGGTACGGGGCGAACGACTGGTCGTGGTTGATCGCCTGCTTGAGGACGCCGACGCCGCGGGCTCCGATGCGGTGGCCCCTGGCGCGTGTCGCCTGCTCACGGGCCTGGTTGGCGGCGTCGTTGGCCGCCTGCGCCCGCACGACGCGCTCGCGGATTCTGCCGACTTCCCCTGCGGGGATTACGTCCTCGACGATGCAGTAGCCGCTTTCCCTGATCTGCTCCGCTATTTCAACTGCTTCCATGCCGCTGTCCTTTTCACATGCCGGTCCGGTGGTTCGGACCGGAAGGATTGGCAGGAAGTTGTTCCCTGGCAAGTCGAATGATCCTGTGTGTTGCATGATTGGCGCCCGGTGTGCCCCAAGAGGGCCGGCCGCGGGGGGCAACCCGTCATGAATCCACACCGGAAATGGGCGCCTTGGGAAACCGCCGCCGCACTGCCCCGGTCTTTTTCTGGCCTCAGGTATCCCGCCCCTGCTCCGGCCAGCTCAGAACCGCAGCGAGAACACCGTCCGCTCCCCCGGTTGCGAACGCACCGAGATGGAGCCGCGGTGGAGCCTCATGATCTGGCGGCACAGGCTCAGTCCGATGCCGGAGCCGTTCTGCTTGGTCGTAAAGAAGGGGATGAAGAGCTTGCCGAGGGCCTCCTCGACGATCCCCGGCCCGTTGTCGGCGACCTCGACGACGACCTTCCCGCGCGCCAGGTGAGCGCTCAGGTCGACGCGCCCCCCGTCCCCGCCCTCTGTGGCTTCGCGGGCATTGCTCAGCAGGTTGATGAGGACCTGCTCGACCTGGCCGGGATCCCCTGTGAGCTCGAGGCCGGGGGGATCGACCCGGGTGTGCAGCTCGACCCCCGACTCGGCGAACTGCGTCCCCAGCAGCTGCTCGACGCGGGCGAAAAGGCCTGCCACCGGGACGATCTCGAACGAAGGCTCCGGCACCCGGGTGAGCCCGCGGTAGGTCTCGACGAACTGCAACAGGCCCTCGCTGCGGCGCTGAATCGTGCCGACCGCAGTGCCGATGTCCCCGGCGGTCTCCCCGTCGTGGCCCCCTTCTTTCAGCATGCGGTCCGCGGTGGCGGCCAGCGATGCGATCGGGGTGATGGAGTTCATGATCTCGTGGGTGAGAACGCGGATCAGGTTGTGCCAGGCCTCCGTCTCCTTCTCGTCGAGGTCGGGACCGATGTCCTGGAGCGCCACCAGGGTGTGCTCGCGGTCCCCGGTGCGGAACACCGAGGCGTGCAGGGCGAGCTGGGTCTCCCCGAAGCGCACCAGGTCGCGGCCCCGGGGACCCAGGTTCTTCAGGGTGGCGGCAAGGCTGGGACTGACGCGTGCGAGAGCGGCGATTTCGCCCAACCGGGGCACCCCCAGAAGGCGCTTGGCGGCGTTGTTGATCAGCGACACCCTGCCGTTGCCGTCGAAC
>JAPOZF010000694.1 GCA_026706165.1 Gemmatimonadota bacterium | reverse complement strand
ACGCAACGGACCCTTCCCCCGGATTACGGTCAGGATCTGCCCCTTATCCCGAAAGGCGGATGGGTAGCCGCCGTCCGGACAAGCGAAGACCTCCGGCGGGTTAGCAGATCGCCCGGAACAGAGGCAGCGGCTGCCCTCTCCATGTCGTTCTCCCCCATGGAAATGCGTAGGAAAGGGGTGAGTCCCGAAGCTCCCCGGCACGGGGAAACGGGATGACCCCTGTCCGGGCGCAGCCTTGGTTCGAACCCCGCGACAGCCGGTTGATCGGGGCGGCCTGCGCGCTTGTCTGCGCCGTCGTTGTGGGGCCGGTATTCTGGTTTGCCCATTTTGCCCCGCTGTTCGCCGCGGCGCTGCTGACCGCCGGTGTCATGCTGTTCTCGGTCAGGCGCTCGCTGGTGGTCCTGCTCGTGGCGACCGCGGTGATTCCGGGTCCGGTGCTGGAGTTTCTGCGCATTCCCCTCGGGTTCAAGCTGACCGAGGTGCTGTTGATCGCCACCCTGATGTTTCTGGCGATCGACGTCGTATGGGCGCGCCGCCTGCGGGTGACGACCACCGCCGTCGACGGCCTCGCCGCCGCTTTCCTCGCCGTAGCCCTGCTCTCCGCCCTGATCGGGGTGTACTACGGCAACCATGACAGGGGGTACATCCTCGTCAATCTCCGCTACCCGCTCTACTACGTCGCCTTCTTCGCCGCCACCCAGGCCTTCTCCCCCCGGGACGGGGCGCGCCTGATCGCACCGATCCTCATGCTCGTCGGTCCGGTGGTGGGCGTGACCTACATCTTCGAGTTCCTCGGCGCCATCGACCTGTCGACCGGGAAACGCTTCTTCCGCGTCCTTGGGCCGCAGGGAGTGGTATTGCCGGTGGCCATGCTGGTAATCGCAAACCTCCTGATTCACGACCCGCGGCGTTTCGGGCGCCTGCTGCCGGCCCTGGCGTTCTTGCCCACCGGGCTGGCGTTCGTCCTGACCGTGGGCCGAGGAATGTGGGTCGCCTTCGCGGTCGGCCTGGCAACGACTTTGTGGATCAGGCACCGCAGCCGGCCCCGTGGAGCCCGCCAGGCCTGGGGGGCCGCAGTTCTCGCCGCGGCGGTGGTGTCCGTTCTCCTGGCCTCGGTGCTGGTGTTCCAGCGTTTCACCGGGGCCGCGGTCAGCGCCCACGCCCTCGAACGCTCGCGCACCTTCGTCGACGTCAGCCGCGACGTGCAGGTGCTGGGGCGCCTCATGGGCTATTCCGAGGTGCTGCAAGCGATTGCCGAGCGCCCGATTCTCGGCAGCGGCCAGGGCAGGATTCTCCAGTTTTACGGCTTCGATCCCGAAGAGGGCCGCTTCGAGACCTGGGAGGCCTGGACCGTGGACAGCCTGTTTCTGACTCTTTGGCTGAAGATGGGTCTGCCCGGTCTGATCCTCTTTGCGCTGTTGTACCTGAAGCTGTTGCGCATTTCGTGGGGGCAAAGTCACCATGCGAGTCCTCCGGACCGGCGCGCCTTCGCGGCAGGGGCCTTCAGCGTTCTGGTCGCGATGGGGGTGCTGGGCATCTCCGACGGCTCAATGATCAACGGCCGCCTGGCGGTCCTGTTCGCGATTCTGTTCGCCGCGGTGGCGCGCGACGCAACGGACCCTTCCCCCGAAACCGATCAGCGCATTGCATCTTCTTGAAGGATGTCGCTCAACACAGTGAACGAGATCCGGAAAAAAGTCCTCTCTTTGGCCACCGCCATCGGGCTTGGTCTGCTGTTTCTGTATCAGCACCGGAATTTTTTTCACGACGACACCTACATCACCCTGCGCTACGTCCAGCAGTTTCTCGGGGGAAACGGAATTGTCTGGAATACCGGGGAAACGGTCGAAGGCTATACGAACTTCCTCTTCCTCCTGCTGGTCAGCCTCATCGGGAGCACAGGGTTGGATCTGGTTTTGGCCACGAGGTTGGTCAACGTCACTGCGCTGGTTCTCACCGCCCTTCTGGTGGCGTGTATCGCTGGACATCGCGGCTGGCTCTTCGGACTGCCGGCCGCCTTCGTCCTGGGCTCGGCCCCCCTCGCCATCTGGTCCATGGGAGGCATGGAAGCCCCCTTCTTAGGGCTGCTGGGCACAGCCGGCGCAGGCATGTTTCTGCGGGCGCGGGAATCGGGTTTCGACCTGCGGCCCCTTGGCTTGAGCGCACTCATCCTGGCGCTTGCGGTTCTGGCCCGGCCGGACGGTCTCATCTTCGTGGTGGTGAGCCTGGCCTTCCTGCTCCATTACCGGCAGACATGGAAGCAGGTGCTGCTATTCCTGGGGGTGATCACCCTGGTTCTGGTCCCTTACCTCGTGTGGAAGTGGGGATACTACGGGAGCCTGGTCCCCAACACGTTTTACGCCAAGAGCGCGGCGGCCCTGGAGATCGAGCGGATGTGGTACGCCTCCAAGTATTTGGCCAATCATGCAAAAAGGCCTCCGTTTCTCTTTCTGTGGGTCCTGGTGGCCCTGGGGTACCTGTGGCGCCGGAAGGCATTTAACGGTGGCCATGCATATTTGCTTTCCATGGCCGGGGCGTATATCGCTTACGTGATCTGGGTCGGGGCCGATCACATGCCCGGACACCGGTTTGTAGTGCCTGTCATTCCCCTTCTGGCAGCCTTTGTTTTTCGCGCCATACCCCCGGCCCCGGGTCTTCTGGAGGCATGGAAGCTCTTGGCCCTCCACAGTTTGAGCGCGGTTCTCCTCGCGTTTCAGATCCCTGCGTTGGAGGAGCGCACCAAAAGGCCCGATCCGGCAGCCTTTGTCGGCCGGATCATAGGCGGTTACATCGCAGAGAACTGGCCTACCGGCTCCAGCGTGGCACTCAACACCGCGGGTTCGATTCCGTATTACAGTCCGGGGAACAGCTACATTGACATGCTGGGGCTCAACGACCGGCAGATCGCCCGGAGACCTGTCGCGGACCGGGGACTGCCCTGGCAGAAAATCCCGGGGCATCGCAAGGGGGATGGAGCCTACGTCCTTTCACGCGAGCCGGACTACATCATTGCAGGTCCTGCCCAGGGCGCATCCATCGATCAGCCCTACTTCCTCTCCGACCTGGAAATGGCTGAAGACCCTCGCTTCGAGAGGATGTACACCAGGGAGCAAATCCAAATCGATGTCCGCCGGTTCGCGGGATACCGACACTATCTGGCAACCCGGACCGGGGCTCTGGAATTCACCTACTACAGGCGGCGGGTGCAGGACGTCCCGACGGAATGAGAATGGAGGCAATCGCCGGGAACGCGGTGAGTGCGAGGGAGGAAAACCGCTGTTGATTTCGGATTCCACGTATGGCGGCAGTGCCAGCGGCTGCCATGGGATCGCGGACCGCGTCGCGGCATTCCGGGGGGTGTTGGGCTACACACCAGACAACCGTACCTGGTGTGATAACAGTAGGGATGATCGCAATTGAGCAACCTGTATCAAATAATCAAAAACAACAGGTTGCGTTAGTTTCATGGTGGGCGATACCGGAATCGAACCAGTGACCTCCTGCATGTCAAGCAGGCACTCTAACCAGCTGAGCTAATCGCCCCTGGTTTCAAGCTAGAGCTGCCCGCAGGCATGGTCAAGAGCGGGCGCCCCGGATGCATCAAGAGGCCGGGACGTATCCGAGGCGTTCCTCCTCAATTCCAAAGAGCGCGATAAGGCGACTCATCAGATCCTCCGCGCGCCGGTCATACAGAAGAAGAACGGGTCGGTCCGGAAGGATCCGGGAATCCCGAGATCGGATGGCCGCGGGTGTGGTGCGCTTCCCCGCACTCCGGGGATTCAGAAGTAGCTCATCAGGATTTCCCACAGCGACATGCGCTGCACCGTCTTTTGCGCTACCAGGTCGACGGCGGCCAGCAGGGTCTCGCCGGTCGTCACCCTGAGAGTGCCGAGGGAGTCCCCCGCGGCGACCGGTGCGGTTCGCTCGGCGTCGATCTCGACCTCCCTGCGAATGCCTCGGACCTCCTCGTTGCCGAGAACCGCCACAACCGAGTCGGTGGCCACCGCGGCGACTTCCGGCTCGACGCCCCAATCGAGGGTGACCGCGGCAACGGGATCTCCGGAACTGACGATCGCCACCCTCGAATAGTGGTTGAACCCCCAGTCGAGGATGCGCCGGGTCTCGCGGTAGCGGGCTCTCTCGCTCCGCGATCCGAGAACCACCGAGATGAGACGCATTTTGCGGCGCTCCGCCGTGGCAACGAGACAGTAACCGGCACGCTTGGTGTACCCGGTCTTGAGTCCGTCGAGGCCGCGGAATTTCCCCAGCAGCCTGTTGGTCGCCCGGAGTATGAAGGTCCCGTTGCGGAACGGCTTCTGGCGGATCCTGGACCACTCCATGATGTCGTCGTAGGCGACAATCTCCCTGCTGACCTTTGCGAGGTCCGCGGCAGTGGTGGTGTTGCCCTTCGTCGGCGGAGTATTGTCGAGTCCGTGTACGTTGACGCAACGCGTCCCT
Organism: Gemmatimonadota bacterium; assembly: GCA_026706165.1. The sequence goes on along the minus strand of JAPOZF010000694.1, from coordinate 2,579 downwards.
TCCAACCCCAGGACGGCGGCCTTGCTGTTCATCAGGTCGACGAAGCCCTGCTCGGTGCCGCCGACGTGCTCGGCGACCGCCACGCAGGCGTCGTTGGCGGAGGCGATGACGATCGTCTCCATCAGCTCTCCAAGGGTGAACACCTCCCCTTCCTTGAGGTACACCTGCGAACCCCCGGTGCGGCTCGCCTCGGCGGAGATGTGGACCGAGTCGGAGAGGGCGACGCGGCCGTCGGCGACAGCCTCCATGACCAGGAGCTGCAGCAGCAGCTTGAGAGTGCTGGCGGGTGAGCGCGGAGCGCTGCCGTTGTGCTCGAACAGGACCTTGCCGGTTTCGGCTTCGACGAGAATGGCCGCGGCGAAAGGAGGCCCCCCTTCCCAGCTGGGGGGAACGAGGCCCGGCGCCGGTTGCGGCAGCACCGAGCCGCCGAAAGCGCCGAGCAGGCATACTGCAACCAGGCGAACGAACATGAATCCTCGAACAGTTGTCGGGGTGAAGCCGGGGGGAGAACCGCTGGGGGAATGAGCCAAAGATAAAAGCGTGGTCCCGGTGAGAAAAGGCACCGGCGCGGGACCGGTTTCTTGACCGCCGTCAGGCTGGCGTTAGTTTGAGGAAAACTCCTCGAAAAAAGAAGGTGATTCCGATGCCGGAAGGCTCCGCCCAGCTGCTGACCTACCGGGGTGAGGCCATCGATTCCGCCCTCCTCGGCGAGCTGCATGACGCCTCGAGCGCCCTCGGCGACAGGGAGGCCCTGCACAGGGGCATGGCGCGGGACGGCTACCTCTACCTTCCGGGTTTCCTCGACCGGGAGGAGGTCATGGCGGCGAGGATGTCGGTGCTGTCCAGGCTCTCCGCCAGGGGCCTGATCGACCACTCCCATCCGCTGGAGGAAGGAGTGCTGAAGCCGGGTATCGAGACGAGCTTCTCCCCGGACCTCGCCAGGGACAATCCCGAGCTGGAGGCCGTCGTGTACAGCGGGCGGATGATCGAGTTCTACGAACTCTTTCTCGGCGGCCCGGTGCGTCATTTCGACTATACCTGGTTCCGCGCCAAGAGCCCGAACAGCGCCAACGCCACCCAGCCTCACTGCGACATCGTGTTCATGGGGCGCGGCACCCGGAACCTCTACACCTCCTGGACTCCGCTGCAGGACATCCCGCACGGCATGGGGGGCCTGATGATTCTAGAGGGCTCGCACCTGCGCGAGGAGATTCTCGACGACTACGCCCGCACGGACGTCGATGCCTACTGCGACGAAGGGGAAGCGGCCGCCATCGTCGCCCGGGCGCGCGCGGAGAACCGCCAGCTTACCGCCGAGGAGCGCGGGGGGATCCGCTGGGATTCCCGGGGCCACTTCGCCGACGCCCTGGGGCTGCGGCAACAGCTCGGGGGCCGTTGGCTGACCGCGGAATTCGGCATGGGGGACCTTCTCGTCTTCAGCATGTTCACGATGCACGCCAGCACCGACAATCACACCCGCCGCATCCGCCTGTCCTCCGACACCCGCTACCAGCTCGCCAGCGAGCCGGTGGACGAGCGCTGGGTCGGCGAAGATCCGCCTGCCCACGGGATCCATTCCAAGCGCGGCCTGATCTGCTGAGGAGCGGTTTCGCGGGGCTGCCGGCGGCAACCACCGCCGGCCCTGGCGGGCCTCAGCAATCGAGCGAGAGGGGCGCGACACCCGGCCGGGACCACCATCCTTCCCCCGGTCGGGAGGGGATGCCCCCGGTTTCAAATCCACCCGGAGCCGGGTGGCCGGTTCAGTTGAGGGAAGGGTCTTCGGGGATGAACGACATCGGGGCGTACTTGCCGCCCAGGGCGTGCAGGGCCTGCTGCCAGACGCTCTCCGGCTCTTCGGAAAAGACCAGGTCGATGTTCGCTTCGCTGAGAATCCAGGCGCCCATGGCGATCTCGTTCTCGAGCTGGCCCGGTGCCCAGTCGGAGTACCCGAGGTAGAACCGCAGCAGGGGGCTGTCGCTGTCGAGCTCCGGCATGCAGCCGCGCAGGATATCGAGATCCCCCCCTGCGTAGAGGCCGTCGCAGATGTGGGTGGCGCCGTCTCCTGCCCTGCGCAGGCGGTGCAGGAAGATGAGGGAGTGCGGCTCCTCAGGTCCCCCCTGGTAGAACATCCCGTCCGGTTTGCCGCCGGATTCGAGTCCGTTGGCGAGGGTTCGCAGCTCCTCTGCGGGGTACATCCGGACCCGCTCTCCGAGCGGACGGTTGACGATGACGCCGAGGGTCTGGTCGGGCCGGTGCTGGAGGATCAGCACTACCGCGCGGCTGAACCTCGGGTCCTCCAGTCCGAGTGAAGCGATGAGAAAGGTTCCTGCTTTCAGGGGTGCGGGCATGGGGATCAGCGTCAGTGAGGAGTGCCCAAATGATAGGGAGCCGAGCCGGGGGTGCAAGCTGCCCGACCGGTTATCCCGCGCGCCCGACTCCGGCTGCGAAACGGGGGCGGCGAGTTCACGCGGAACAGCCGGGGAAGGACTCAGTAGTTCCGCATCGGTCTGGACCGACCCCGGTCGATGAAGCTGGTCTCGACGGTCGACGGTACCGAGAGGTGAATGTAGGTTGCGCCC